>JAKALX010000097.1 GCA_021823905.1 Chloroflexota bacterium
GCACGGCCTTCGACATGCTCACCGTCGAAGAGGTCGTGAGCCACTTCGCCTCGTTCTATCCAGCGCCGTTGCCCGCCGGCCGGGTGATCGAGATGGTCGGCCTCGAAGACAAGCGCAAGAACCGCTGCCTGTCGCTCTCGGGCGGCCAGAAGCGGCGGGTCGAGGTGGCGCTCGGCATCGTCGGCGATCCGGAGCTCATTTTCCTTGACGAGCCAACGACCGGGCTCGACCCGCTGGGCCGTCGCCAGTTGTGGGAGGTCGTGCGCCAATTCGCCCGCCTGCACAAGACCGTGGTGCTGACGACGCACTATCTCGATGAAGCGGAGGCGCTCTCCGACCGGGTCGGGGTCATCATCTCGGGCAAGCTGGCGGCCGTTGCTCCGCCACGGGAGCTCGGCGGGCGGGAACGCGCGCTGGCGCGGGTCGCCTTTGTCCGGGAAGGAAAGCTTGCCGGCCAGCCTGTGCCGCCGATTCCGGGCGCTGTCGCGAATGGCGACGCCGTGACGATCGCAACCGAGGCGCCCACGACCGTGGTCGTGGCACTGCGGGCGTGGGCCGCCGCGCTGGGCGAGCCAGAGCTTCCCGGGCTGACCGTGACGAGGCCGTCACTGGAGGACGTCTACCTCGAGATGGTCGGGTCGGAGCATCTTGATTCGAGCCGGGCGGAAGGATGAGCGCCGGCTCGCAGCCGTCTGACGCGGCCCGGATGCCCGGCCTCTTGCGCCTCGGCTGGGGACGGATCGTCATCGAGCTCAAACAGTTCTGGCGGACACCGACGCGGCTCGTGTTCACCTTCATGCTCCCGGTGCTGTTCCTGGTCATCTTCTCGGCGATCTTCGGAAGCCAGGAGATCCACGGGCCGCCTGGTTCCGCGGCGCTCAAGTTCCGCGACTATTTCGTGCCCGGGATTATCGCCGTCGGGATCATGAGCACGACCTTCTCGAACCTGGCCACGTCGATCCCGATCGAGCGGGGGATGGGCGTGATGAAGCGCTTGAGCGGCACACCGCTGCCGCGCGAAGCGTTCTTCATCGGTAAGATCGGGATGGTCGTCATCGTTACCACCTGCGAGACCGTATTCTTGCTGGCCGTCGGCGTCGTCGTCTTCGGGGTAAAGCTACCGGTGGACGCGGCGCACTGGGCGGTTCTTGGCTGGGTGTTCTTGCTCGGCACGGCGTCCTGCTCGGTGCTTGGCATCGCCTACACGAGGCTGATCCGGAACGCGGAGTCGGCGATCGCGATCGTCCAGATGCCGTACCTCATCCTGCAATTCATCTCGGGCGTCTTCTTCCAGTACTCGTCGATCCCGAAGTGGATGCAGGACATCGCGATGGTCTTCCCATTGAAGTGGCTGGCGCAGGGGATGCGCTACGCGTTCGTTCCCGACTGGCTGGGCCGGCAGGAATACGGCGGCTGGCAACTGCCGCAGATCGCGTTGATTCTGTCGGCCTGGACCATCGCCGGCTTTGTGCTGTCGCTGCTCTTCTTCCGCTGGAACGTCGAGGCGGAATCATAGCGAGACTTCGACCGCCCCGACCGCCGGCAAGGGTCGTTGGGCTCACAGCATGAGGTCGTTCGGCCGCATTCGGCGGCTCCCGCGGGAGTAGGCTCAGCGGCCAGGAGCTCCACGATGCCATTCCGTCGCCTGGTCCTGGCCGTCACGGTGTTCTGCGCGCTCGCAGGACTGCTCGCCGCCGTCACCGCTGGCAGCGGTCGAAGCGGGGTGCGCGCGGCGGCGCTGGAGACCGGGCTGGTCCACCACAACGACACGTCGCCGCGAAACTGGTTCCCGCCGTCGGGCGAGCGCCCCGGCCATGGCGTCACGAGCCAGAGCGTGATCGGCAGCGATGGCCGCGTGCGGGTCTCCGACACCAGCGTTTATCCGTTCCGAACCGTCGCTTACCTCGCGCTCTACGACAAGGATGACAACTTCTTCGGCACCTGCACCGGCACGTTCGTTGGCCCCGACGCCGTGCTGACGGCGGGCCACTGCCTCTGGGACACCACGACGAGCGAATGGACCTACGGCATCCGCGTCGTGCCTGGCAAGGACGAGTCCTGGGAGCCGTTTGGCTACGAGTGGGCCACGGACTGGTGGGTTCCCGACGGCTACGCGGCCACCGGCCAGAAGGTCTACGACTGGGGCCTCATCAAGATGCCGGACAGCGCCCTCGCCGTCCAGACCGGCTATCTCTCGGTGGGCCTGGAGTCGAGCGCCACGCTTGCGCGTCCCGATTTCTGGCCTGCTATCGTCGGCTACCCGGGGGACCAGCCGGGCGGCACAATGTGGGGAATGTCGGCGCCAGCATTCGTGCAGGTAACCGACTTTCGCCTCTACTACGACGTCGACACCGCGCCGGGGCAGAGCGGTTCCGCCATCCTCTCGCTCAACTTCGACGCTTACTTCCTCGGCTACATCGTTGGCATCCACACCACGGGCGCGACGAGCGCGATCCCGCACAACGCCGGTACGCGAATCGACGCCGAGCTTCTCGATGACCTGCTCGAAGGTTGCCGCCAAATGAGCTGCACCCTTGCCTACGCCGTCGAGCAACCGGGCCCGGGGAAGGCAACGCCAACCAACACCGTCACACCCACGCCGACGAAGACTCCCACAAGGACGCCGACGCCTACGGCGACCCCCACCAGGGCGCCGTCTCCGCGCCCGTTGCCGTTCCGCTCCTTCGGTGTTGCAGTCGCGCGGGACTGACTTCGGCCGTTTGCGACAGGTGACGCACATTTCCTTTGTCCTAACGTGGCCGGTTTGACCTGCCGCGATCCTTGCCGGCGGTCACGCTAGGATGGGAGGGAGGTGAGCACCGCGCATGGGATTTGACGTCCAGGCACTGATCGAGGCCGTCGGCTACACCGGCCTTTTCGCCATTGTCTTCGCCGAAACCGGCCTCCTCCTCGGCTTCTTCCTCCCCGGCGACACGCTCCTCATCACGGCCGGCCTGATCGCCCAGCGGGGCAAGCTCGAGATCTGGTGGCTCATCCCCCTGCTCTTCGTTGCCGCCGTCGTCGGCGACGCCGTTGGCTACCAGATTGGGCGCAAAACCGGCCCGCTCCTCTTCAAGCGCGAGGATTCGCGGCTCTTCAAGCGCCGCCACCTGGAGCGTGCCGAGGAGTTCTACGCGAAGCACGGCGGCAAGACGATCGTCATCGCCCGCTTCCTCGCCGTGATCCGCACGTTCGCGCCGACGGTCGCGGGCGCCGCCCGCATGCCCTACTCCCGGTTCGCGCTCTACAACGTCGTTGGCGCCCTCGGCTGGGTTGCCTCCATGCTCTGGGTCGGCTACTTCTTCGGCACCCGTGTTGGCGACAAGCTCGAGCTCTTCTTCCTGATCCTGGCCGGCTTCACGGTCGCTCTCTCGACGCTGCCAGGGGCATGGCACATCTGGCGCCAGCGCCGCCGCCTGGCTGACTGAGCGCAGCCCGCCCTCTCGGATCGGCACGAAGCCGCCACAATTTGGGCCGGGCGGTGCTTGTGCGGCGGGCCGCTGCTCCCGTAGCGTAGCGTTGTGTTCGGCCGTTCCTTCCAGGTCGCGCGCGTCGCGGGCATCGGGATCGAGATCCATCCTTCGTGGCTGCTCATCCTCGCGCTTGTCAGCTACACCCTGGCCGACGGCTGGTTCCCCCAGCAGTACAACAGTTGGAGCACGGAAGCCTACTGGGCCGTCGGCATCGCCGCCGCTCTTCTGCTCTTCGTCACTGTCCTGATCCACGAGCTGGCGCACGCGTTCGTCGCCATCCGTCGCGGCCTGCCCGTCCCGAAGATCACGCTCTTCATCTTCGGTGGCGTTTCCCAGATGGCGAAGCAGCCCAGGTCCGCTGGCGAGGAGTTCCAGATAGCGGCCGCCGGGCCCGCCACGAGCGTTGTCATCGCCATCCTCACCGGCGCGGCAGCCTGGCTCCTGCGGGGCACGAACGAGAAGGCCGACGGCATCCTCTGGTACCTGGCGAGCGTCAACCTGCTCCTCGGCCTGTTCAACATCGTCCCCGGCTTCCCGCTCGACGGCGGCCGCGTCCTGCGCTCGATCGCCTGGAAGCGAACCGGCAGCTTCCGCCGCGCGACCCGCGTCGCCGGAGGCGTCGGCGAGCTCGTGGGCTATGGCCTGATGATGCTCGGCATCTTCCTCCTCCTCGGCGGCTTCGTCTTCGACGGCGTCTGGTTCCTCTTCATCGGCTGGTTCCTTCTCGGCGCGGCGCGCGGAGAGACGCAGAACATGCAGCTGGAAGCGATCCTCGCGCGCGTGACTGCCCGCGACGTGATGCACACCGACCTGCCGACCGTCCGGCCCGGCGACTCCATCCAGCAGGTCGTCGACGACCACATGATCGGACGCGGCGAACGCGCGCTGATGGTCGCGAACGACGGCGTCGTGCTTGGCATGGTCGACGTCCACAATGTCCACGGCGTGCCACGCGACAGCTGGCCGCACACGCCCGTCCAGGCGGTCATGACGCCGCGCGAGCAGGTCGTGACCGTCACGGCGGGCACGAAGGCGCTCGACGTCCTCATGCTGCTCGCCGGCAAGAGGGTCGAGCAGGTGCCCGTGCTCGAAGAGGGCTGCATGATCGGTCTGATCACGCGCCGCGAGCTGCTCGATCGCGTCCACCTCGCCGAAGAGCTCGCGCCCGACCCCGGAGACGCACCCGAACCGCAGTCCACCATCGATCGCACCGCGTGAACCGCGCTGGCGACGTTCGGCCGGCACGGCATCCACCCGTTCGGCGCCCGAGCCCTCGTTGACACTCGGGCCTGGGAACGCGGCCGCATGAAGCTCCACCCGATCGTGGGCGCGCAGGCTGCCGGGGGAACCATATTCGCCCGAGACAATCCCCATGGCGGAATCAGCTACCGTTAACCTCCGCGGCGTTCGGCCGTTCTGCTGAAGTTGGGCAACTGCCCGCCCGGAGACCGCATGACCATCACCTATCGCCCCATCACCAGGGATGAAGCGCCTGCGTTCTTCCTCGCCCAGGGGAAGGGTTTCCACCACGATCCCGGCCCCGACGGTCTCGAACGCTCGATGCGCCTCGGCAACTTCGCTCGTTCAACCGCTGCCTTCGACGGCGATGAGGTTGTGGGTACCGCCGGTATCTGGGATTTCGACCTCACCGTCCCCGGCGGCACGCTGCCGGCGGCCGGCGTCACCTGGGTGTCGGTCAAGCCGACGCACCGCCGCCAGGGCATCCTCACCAGCATGATGCGCATCCAGCTCGACGCTATTCGCGAGCAGGGGGAACCCATTGCCGCGCTCTGGGCGTCAGAGGCGCCGATCTACGGCCGCTTCGGCTACGGGCTGGCTGCCGAGGGTGTCGACTTCCACATTGCCCGGCCGCACGCGCGGCTTCGCCATACCGTGCCCTGGACCGGCCGCTGCCGCTTCGTCACCCGCGACGAGGCGCTCGCAGCCTGGCCGGCCGTCTACGACGCGGTCCGCAAGACGATTCCCGGTCTGATCTCGCGGTCGCCCGACTGGTGGGCGTACCGCCACCTTCCCGCGCAGGAAACTCCGCGCCCGCCGCTCACTGGCAGCTTTCGTGTGCAGTACGAAGAGGACGGCCGGCCCCTGGGCTACGTTCGCTATCGCGTCAAGGAGCAGTATGCCGACGGCTACCCCACCAGCGAGCTCCGCGTTGTGGAGCTCATCGCCGCCAGCGACGCGGCCTACTCCGCGCTCTGGAGCTACGTCTTCGGCGTCGATCTGATGGCGACGATCGCCTGCGACTGGGGACGCGTCGATGAGCCGTTGCTCCACATGCTGGAAGACCCACGCCGCCTTGTCCGCCGGACGCAGGACACGCTCTGGGTTCGTGTCGTCGACGTCGCGAAGGCGCTCGCCGCGCGCCGCTACGCAGTCGAGGGCCGCCTCGTCCTCCGCATTCGCGACCCGTTCTGCCCCTGGAACGACGGCACGTACGCGCTCGAGGGCGGGCCGAACGGCGCTACCTGCGTGCCGTCGCCCGCGACGCCGGACATTGAACTCGAAGCGACGGCGCTTGGCGGCGTTTACCTCGGCGGCCAGCGCTTCCAGGCGCTGGCCCGCGCCGGCAGAGTGTCGGGATCGGCGGAGGCCCTCCGCCGCGCTGACTCGCTCTTCGCCTGGGATCCGGCGCCCTGGATCCCGGAGATTTTCTGAGTGCGCCGAGGTGCTGACCTCCTCGCCGTCCAGCCCGAACGGGCCGGCGACGAACAGGCGATCAGCCGCGTGCACGCCATCGCGTTCGGGGCTGGGACCGGGCGTTCGGGCAACGCCGAAGTCAGGCTCGTTGAGCAGCTTCGGGGGAGCGCCGCCTGGGTTCCGGAGCTCTCGCTGGTGGCACGCTACGAAGGCGAGGTCATCGGCCACCTGCTTTTCTCGCGCGCCGCCATCGAGACCACGGACGGCGACATCGATGTGCTCGCCCTGGCGCCGCTGGCGGTGCTGCCAGGCTTCGAGCCGGCGTTCGCCGGCACAAGGCTGATGCGCGCCGGCCTGCGGGAGGCGCACCGGCTGGGCTTTCGGGGCGTTGTCGTGCTCGGCCATCCGAAGTACTACCGGCGGTTTGGCTACGTGTCCGCCGCGGATCGCGGAATTCGCTATCCCGCGCCCGTTCCCCATGCCGCCTGGATGATGATCGAACTCGTCCCGGGTGGCCTCTCAGGCGTCACCGGGGTTGTGCGTTACCCGCCGGCGTTTTCGATGGTGATGGCCGTTCGTGGGTAAGCCGCTCAGGACTGGACGATTTTGTCGATCCGGTAGTGGATGGTGCCGTTCGGAACGACCACCTCCACCTCGTCGCCAGCGCGCCGGCCCAGCAGCTCTTTGCCGACTGGCGACTCGACCGAGATCTTCCGCTCCTTCGCGTTCGCCTCCCGGCCGCCCGAGAGCGTGAACGTTTCGGACTTGCCGTTGTCGAGGCGGGTCACCGTTACCTGCGATCCCATGGCGGAGAGGTCGTTCGAGGTGCGCTCAACCACCACCGACCGCCGGAGCTCGGCTTCGATCTGCTTGATCTGTCCGTCGATCATCGCGAGCTCTTCGCGCGCGGCCTGGAGCGGCGCGTTCTCGCGGAAGTCCTTGTCCTCGCGCGCCGTCGCGATCGACCGCAGCACGTCGGGCCGCCGCGCCTGCAACTCCTCGAGTTTCTGGCTGCGCGCGTCGAGGCCGTCGCGTGTCATCTCAACGGGCGATTCCTCTACCCGAACCTGGTGGCTTCCAGCGGTCCTCCCGCCCGTGGGGCGGCGGACGCGGATGTGAATTCCGAAATTCTCGGTGGCGTAGCCGCGCTTCCGGATGAACTGGAAGTATTGCTTCAGCGCGTTCACCCGGTCGGGTGCATTTGGATCGGAAGCGCGGATCTGCGCCTCGGCGAACAGCTCAATGCGGCTGCCCGTCAGGCTGGCAATCTGGGTTTGCTCGCCGAAATGCTCGACGCACCGCCGGACGTACGTTTCCTGGGCATGCTGTTGGTCAGGCTTGAGTGAGTTCATATACTCGCGGAACGCGTCGCCGAGCGTAGCCGAGGTTGTCGTTTCGCGTGCGGTGTCCTGGGTCATGATCAGAATGTACCACCCCACGCGGCATCGTGCGCCGCATCGAGGTCACGCCTTGCTCTGGGACGAACTCCCCGCACTCTTTCCCGGCTTCGAGTCCCCCGAACGGTGGTTGCCGCTGCTCCGGCGGCACATCGAGCTCGTCGAGGCGAGCAGCGAACGGACGCGAGTGACGTCTGTCCCGGCCGGGGAGGCGGTTCGCCGCCACTTCGCCGAGTCCCTCGAAATCTTGCGCATCGCGGAAGATCTCGAGGGAGCGGCGTTCGACCGCTGCGTCGACGTTGGCTCCGGTGGCGGCTTCCCCGGGCTCGTGATCGCCGTCGTTCGCCCGGCGCTCGAGATGCACCTCGTCGAGCCCCTCCAGAAGCGGGCCCGGCTGCTCCGGGAGCTCGCCGGGGAGCTCGGCCTTGGAAATGTCACCGTCCACGCGGCGCGCGCCGAGGATGCGGCCCGCGGACCACTGCGCGGCTCAGCGGGCCTTGTGACTGCCCGCGCGGTCGCGCCGCTGCGGGAATTGATCGAATACACCGCACCATTCGCCGCGGGGGACGGCCTGCTCGCACTTCCCAAGGGTTCGGGACTCGGGGACGAGCTGGCGGAGGCCGGAGCAGCGATGAGCGAGCTCGGCCTTTCGCTTGCCGCGGTGGTCCCGATGCGTGCCGCGATCAGCCAGAATGTGCGCGTCGCGCTCCTTCGCCGCCGTGGCGCAATCCCTGATCGCTACCCTCGCAGGGCTGGAATCCCGGCAAAGCGGCCGCTGTAGGCAACGCTTTTGCAGGCAGAACCGCTAAAACGAGTAAGCGATTATTAAAATGTTGCACTATGTGCTATAGTGCGCGCGATTCACTGCCCTGGCCGAGAACGCGCCTGTCACCCGGGTGGCTGCCCGGCAAGGCTGGGAAAGAGTACGAGGAGGAAGCATGGACCCCAACGTCATCCTGAACCGCATCATGCGGCTGGCAAAGCTCGACACGACGGTCTTCGACGAAGTCCGCGACGACCAGCGCGAACTAGTGCCAGCGCTTGTGATCGCGGCCATTGCCGCGTTCCTGGGCGGCCTTGGCACCTTCATGTGGTGGAAAGTCGTTCCCCCTGGAACGCTCGACAGCGCGTTCCTGAACACGTTCATCCTGGGGTCGATCTTCCTCGCCGTGGGCTATGGCATCGCGGTCCTGGTGACGTACGTCGTGCTCGCGCAGATGTACAAGGTCCAGGCCGATCTCCAGGCGATGCTCCGCACCTGCGGCTACGCTGCCGTGCCGCTTGCGCTCATCCTCCTGATGTTCATTCCGGTGGTCTTCCCGGTCTTCGCGGTCGTGCCGTTCGCGATGCTGTTCGTAATGATGATCTACGCGGTCCAGTCCGCCACCGGGGCCGAGTCGAACCAGGTCGTGATGTCCTGCCTGATCGGATTCACGGTCATGATCTTCGTGGTTGGCCTGGTTGCTGGCCTCACCGACGCGCTGAAGGCTCCGATGGGTGTGGGCGCCTTCGGGATCCTCTTCTACCCCCACTAGGCCCGCGCCGCCGGCGCCCGAAGTTAAGCCGGGCCTGGTGGGACACTCTGTCAGGTTGTAGCCGCTCCCTCTTTGGAGAGTGAGCGGCTACGCTGGCTTCTCGCGATGGATGCGACTGCCGTGGTCCATGCCCGGCGCAACGTCCGGCTCTTCTACCTCTACGGGTTCTTGATGGACTTCGCCCTCTGGGCGGGCATCTGGATCAAGTACCTGATGGAGGATCGGGGTTTCGAGCTCAAGTGGCTGCTCGGCATGGACCTGCCGTTCTGGCTGCTGGTCGCCGTCCTCCAGGCGCCCACGGGCGCCCTCGCCGACCACATCGGCCGCAAGAGCGTGCTGGCTCTGGCCGGCGCCTTCTACGGCGTCACCATCCTTGGCTTCGGCCTCGCCACGAACTACTGGATGCTCTTTTTCGACTACGTCGTCTGGGCCGTCGCTCAGTCGCTCCGCAGCGGCGCCGACTCAGCCCTGCTGTACGACTCTCTGCGCAACGCCGGCCGCGAGAACGACTTCCAGCGGATCGCGGGCCGCGGCTTCGCCGTTGTCATCGGTTCGAACCTCGTCGCCATCACGCTCGGTGGCTTTCTCGCGGGCTGGCTCGGACTCGCGCGCGTTGTCCAGATCGGCGCTCTCGCCCCGGTGATCGCCATTGTCGCCGCGCTCGCCATGCACGAGCCCGAGCGCGCCCGCGTTGAACGGCGTTACCTCCAGGGCCTTTTGCAGGGGATCAGCTTCGCCTGGAACCACCCCGAGGTTCGCTACACGCTCCTCATCGGTTCGGTCCTGCTCGCCGGGACGTTCGGGCCCGTGGTGCTCATGCAGCCGTTCCTGATCAAGCACAACGTCGCGACCGCGCTTTACGGCGTCTACCAGGCGCCGTTGAAGCTGGTCTCGATTGGCGCCGCCGTCGTCGCCTTCCGGGTGGCGCGGCGCACCGGCATGACCTCACTCCTCGTCGGGTCGTGCGTCATGATCGTCGTCTCGTACTGCGGGCTCGCGCTTGTCGACGCCCAGGCCGGCTTCGTCCTGTTCGCCC
This sequence comes from Chloroflexota bacterium, assembly GCA_021823905.1. Lineage (GTDB taxonomy): Bacteria > Chloroflexota > Dehalococcoidia > Tepidiformales > Tepidiformaceae > JAKALX01. Next base: position 10,097 of record JAKALX010000097.1, read on the forward strand.
TCCCGGCGCTCATGACGGGGCTCACGCGCCCCGTCGTGGACGGCTATCTCAACCAGCGCATCCCGAGCGATCGGCGCGCCACCGTCCTCAGCACGATGTCGCTCGTTTTCGCCCTCCAGGTTGCGTTCTTCGAGCCGCTCCTGGGCCAGTTCACCGACGGGATCTCGCTGAAGGCTGCCTTCGTCTTCGCCGCG
>JAKALX010000098.1 GCA_021823905.1 Chloroflexota bacterium
AAGCCCGCGTCGCCAGCGACACCCGCAAGGGCCTCGCGCAGCTCACGCGCATGGAGCTGGCCGTCAGCGAACGCCGCCGCGGCCACACGCTGAACGAATCCGACTTCGCCGCCCGCTACTCCTCCCCCGTCTAGCGTTCAGCGTCTATTGTCTACCCATGCCCTGGTATGGCTGGCTGCTCCTCGCTCTTGGCGCGTTCATCGCGCTCGCCGCGATCGCCTTCCGCATCTTGCGTGCTACCGATCGCGGCCGCCGGTTCCTCTCGCTCTCAACCCGCGCCAAGCTTGAGTTCGGCCGTGCCCTGCTCGGCGACCCGGCCGTGCCCCTGGCGGCGAAGCTATCGCTCTTCGTCCTCGTGGGTTACCTCGCCCTGCCGTTCGATCTGATCCCCGATTTCCTGCCCGTCATCGGCCAGCTGGACGACGCCGCCGTGATCTTCCTCACTGTCGCCCTGCTCCTGCTTGCCGTGCCTCGCGAACGCTTCGAAGCCGCTCTCGGCCGCGCCGAATCAGGCGACGAGCGGCGCCGCTCGGAACGAGCAGCGCTTGCCGGGCGCTGATCACGGAGTGAGCAGGGCGCGTACCAGCGCCTCGAGCTCACGATCGGTCCGTGGGTCATCTTCCCGGCCGAACCACACGCCGATGCCGAGCATCGCCTGGAGGTACGCCCCCACGAGCAGGCTCGCCGCTGTCTCTGGCGGGACCGGGCTGATCGTCCCCGCCGCTATTCCCTCGTTGATAATCGTCTCGAAGACCACGGCGAGTTGCCTCGCCGGCATCTCCTCGTACCGCCGGGCTCTTGCCACCATCTCGAAGCTCGCCAGCAGCACGCGCCGGTTCCCTCGGATGTACTCCGCGAACGCCGCAAGCCCTCCGCAGATCCGTTCGATTGGCGGTGTTCCGGCGCTCGCCGTCGCGAGATACTGCGCCAGCGCTTCGCTTGTGGACTGGCGCAACACCGCCCGTAGGATGTCTTCCTTCGAAGGGTAGTAGCCGTAGAGCGTGCCCACGCCGGTGTCGGCGCGCTCAGCTATCTGCTGGATCGAGGTCTCGTCGTATCCCTGGGCGTGGAACAGGGACTCAGCCGCCTCGACGATAGCCGCCCGCGTTCGCGCCTTTCGGCGTTCGAGCCGCCCCGGCCCCTGGGTCAGTGGCGGTTGTGGTGTTGTCATACCGGCCCCTCGTTTGCGTTGTTGATCTGATGTCTGCGCACGGCGTCTGGGAACGAGCGCGTCCGTCGGGCCTGCTGGCCGCCGGTCATGCGACGAGCAACCCGCGCACGATCGCTTCGAGGTCGCCCGCGATCCCTGGATCCGGCTGCCCGTCGAACCACACGCCGATGCCGAGGGTCGACTGCATGTAGGTCCCGACGAGCAGCCTCGCCGTGGTCGCCGGCGGGACCGGCCGCAGCGTTCCGGCCGCGATGCCCTCCCTGATGATAGCCTCGAGAATCCCGGCGAGCTGCTTCGTCGGCGCCGCGTCGATTTGATGGTCTCTTGCGACTATCTGGAAGGTGGCCAGCATCACCGAGCGGTTATCCCGGATGTACTCCGCGAAGGTCGCGAGCCCTCGGCAGATCCGGTCGATTGCCGCTGCTCCCGTGCTCGCGGTCGCCGAGTAGCGCTCGATCGCTCGGCTGGTGAGCTGGTGCAGAACCTCTTTCAGGAGGTCTTCCTTCGACAGGAAGTAGCCGTAGAGCGTGCCGACGCCTACATCAGCCAGCTCGGCAATCTGCTGGATCGACGTTTCGTCGTACCCCTGATCGTGGAACAGCGACGCGGCCGCTTCCACAATCGCCGCCCGCGTTCGCGCCTTCCGCCTTTCGAGCCTCCCGGATCCCGTTGGTGGTGTTCGTTGTGGGCCTGCCATGCCCGCCCCCTGTCCGCTTTGTTGAATCCGCAACCACTGAATACTGCTCGGATATGAAGATACCACCCTACGCTGCCGCCCGCCTGCCCACCCGTGTGAACGTGCGGTAACAGTTTCAGATTCCGAGCAGTTCGACTCTCCGGCCGGCGTTCTCGGCGACTCGCCCGATCTCCAGCGCCTCGGGGATCGCCTCCCGCACTGCCTGCGCGTCCTCCCGGCCAACCATCAGCACCAGCCCGATGCCCATGTTGAAGACCTCGTACATCTCCGCCGGCGCGATCTCTCCCCGCTGCTGGATAAGGGAGAAGATCGGCAGCACCGGCCAGGCTTTCGTATCAAGGATAGCCGTAACGCCGCCGGGTAGTATGCGCTGCACGTTCTCCACATACCCTCCGCCCGTGATATGTGCAATGCCGTGCACACGATCCAACACCGCGCTGACCAGCGAATAGTAGGGCCGGTGGGTCGCTAGCAGCGCCTCGCCCAACGTTTTTCCGCCGAGGCTCGCCGGCTGCTCGTCGAGCCGCCGCCGCGTCTCGTCCTCCGGCTCGCCGTTCGCCACGTTCAGCGCCCGCCGCGCCAGCGAGAACCCGTTCGTGTGCAGCCCCGAGCTCGGGATACCAAGGAGCACGTCGCCCGGGACGATCTTCGACCCGTCGATGATCCGGTCGCGTTCCACCACGCCGACGATGAAGCCGGCGAGGTCGAAGTCGCCCGGCGCGTAGACGTCCGGCATGTCCGCCGTCTCGCCGCCGAGAAGCGCGCAATTCACAGCCGCGCAGGCCCGGGCAACGCCCTCGACGAGTGTCGTCTTTTGCTCATTCGTGAGGCCGTTCCCCGCGATGTAGTCCAGGAAGAAGAGCGGCTCGGCGCCACAGGCCATGATGTCGTTCACGCTGTGGCCGATGATGTCCGCCCCGCAGAGATCGAGCCGGCCAGCCGCGAGCTGAACCTTGACCTTTGTGCCGATGCCGTCGGCGCTCGCGGAGAGCACCGGGTCGCGGTACTTCTCGCCCAGCCGGAAGAGCCCGCTGAACGGTCCCGCGTCGCTGAGGACCTCTGGCCGCCTGGCCTGAGCCAGGATCCCGGGGAGGCTCTTCGCGAAACGGCTCCGCGCCGCAATATCGACGCCGGCCGCGGCGTATGCCTTCGGTTCAGTCATGCGCTCAGGGTATCGCGGGTCTCTTCTAGACGGTACGCGACTGGCCCTGCGCCTTGCGCCTACCGGACCAGCCCCGCCTTACGCGCGTCGTCGAGGAATCGCTGGATGCCGATGTCCGTCAGTGGGTGCTTCAGGAGCTGCGGCAGGACGTTCGGCGGGACCGTTGCCACGTGCGCGCCTGCGAGCGCCGCCTGCGTCACGTGCAGCGGGTGCCGGATGCTCGCCGCCAGCACCTGCGTCGGCAGCCCGTGGATCGTCATCACGTCCACGCACTGCCGGACGACTTCCATCCCCTCTTCGCTGATGTCGTCGAGCCGGCCCACGAACGGGCTGACATAGGTCGCGCCTGCCAATGCCGCCAGCAGCGCCTGGTTCGCGCTGAAGATCAGCGTGACGTTCACCCGGATGCCTTCGCTCGAGCAGCGGTGGATCGCTTCCAACCCAGCCTCGTCGATCGGGATCTTGACCACCACGTTCCGGTGCCACGAAGCCAGCTCGCGCGCTTCGACGACCAGCTCGTCCGCCGTCCGCGTCACGCACTCGGCCGAGATCGGCCCGTCCACGACCTCCGCGATCTCGAGGATCCGCTGCTTGTAGCTGACCCCGCCCTCTTTCGCCAGCAGGCTCGGGTTCGTCGTCACGCCCGAGATCACGCCGAATCGCGCCGCCGCGCGCACGTCGTCGATGGAAGCCGTGTCAAGAAACAGCCGCATGAGAACGCCCTCTTCGTGGGAATAGCCCAATCGTAGGGGAGCCGGCCGCTACGTGAGCGGATTCGCCAGCCGGCAACCGTTATCCGCCTGGCTTCACGCAGTCGCCCTGGCCCTGGCACGTCTCGGGCGGCTCGTCCTTCGGGATCCGCTCGCTGCACCGCTCGGAGAGGATGCACGCCTGGTCGCTCACCTTCGGCCACTGCTGGTCCATCACCTGCTGGAACGTCTCCGGCCCGAAGCTGACGAGCACGCGGTCCATGTCGTGGATCTCCGTGTTCGCGATTCCGTCGACCTTCACGCCGTTCACGATGAACTTGAAGCTCTCGCCGTTCCCGTCGCAGACCTTGTCTCCGCCGGGGAGCTTCATGCACGCCGCGCCCAGTTTCACCGTCGGGTAGGAGGCGTCCAGGAGCTCGGTCTGCACCGAGCGGAAGAACTCGTCCCACGTCGTCGAAGTCTTGTGCACGTGGACGACGGTTGTGTGCGGCAGGTGTACGTGGGCCGCGTCGCTCGCTTCGTTCCCCAGCTCCGCGATGAACTGCTTCTGCCCGTAGTCAATCTGCTTGCCGCGGATGATCACCAGGAAGTCCGCGTGCTGATGGGTCGATTGACGCCCGTCCTTGAAGGGACTGCTGTTGGAGGCAGCGGATGCCCCGCTCGATGTGGAGCCGCTGCCGTCCCATTTGAAGGCCAGCAGCCCGCCGAGGGCCGCCAGCACCACGACGAGCAACCCGGCCACGGGGATCCACGTCCTGGGGCCAACCCAGCCGTCCCATCGTTCCCGGGGAGCGTCTTCAGCCATGCGTCTCCCCTAGCGGGCTACTGTCGGGCTCACGGCGGCGGTACTACCGGCCGCCGCCGTGCCGGCCGCGGGCGTGCCAGTTCCGGCCGGCGAAGCGGAGGCAGTCGCCGTTGGCGTCGCCAGCACCTGGTCGAAGATCTTTTGCCAGTCGGCGATGCTTGAAGGCGTGCCGGAGCCCAGCGGCTGGCCGTTGATCAGAAAGGCAGGGGTCCCGTTGAACCCGTATTGCTTCGCTTCTCGCTGTTGCGTGGTCAGCAGCGTCAGCTTGTCGGGCGACGCCATGCAGGCGTCGAATTTCGTGCGGTCCAGTCCGAGTTCCGTTGCGTATCGCTTCAGGTTGTCGTCCGAAAACCGCCCGGCGTCGATCTTTTCGGCGGAGACCTGGCCGGCCTGGGCTTCAACGGTGAACAGCTTGTTGTGGTACTGCCAGAACTGGTTCTGGTCGGCCGCGCATTCCCCGGCGATCGCCGCCCGCGTCGATTCGCCTTTGCCGAGGATGGGCAGGTTCTTGTACGTGATCTGCAGCTTGCCCGTCTTCACGAACTGGTTGATGAGCTCTGGCTCCTGCTCCGCCGTGTACTTCAGGCAGAACGGGCACTGGAAGTCTTCGTAGGACACGAGCTTCAACGGCGCATCATCCTTGCCGATGGACGTGCCCTTGGCGAGGTCGAGCGGCAGGTCGGCTCTGGCCTGTTGCAGCTTCGTCACCAGGGCCGCGTCGCTCCCACCACCACCGGAGACCTTCACGATCGCGATCACCGCAACCATCGCGACCACGATGATGCCAACGACGATGAGGTACAGCGGCGAGAACAGGTTCGGACCACCCGATCGCTTCGCTGGCGTCCCTCCCCGACCTCCCTGCCGCCCCGGTGCGGGCCGCGTGGGACGGGTCTGGCGCGTCGTGCGCTGTTGTTCTCGGCGAGCCTGGCGGTTCGACATATCGGCGTTGAATCCTGGGCAAGGAGTGGCACGGCTCGCTGGCCGCGCCCGCAAAGGCAACTCGTGCCAGCCGAGAATAGCACCGGCCGTTCTTCTGGAAATGAAACCGCCGGGAAAGAACGCCATCCCGCGCGCGCAGCGCTCTCGCATGGCGCCTTGTGTCTTGCCCGCTGTAGTCTCAGCCGGTGACCATCGGCGTCCCTCGCGCGCAGCGGAACCTCATCCTCGCCCTCCTCTGCGTCGCCTCGTTCGCGGTCGTCTTCAACAACCTCATCATCACGCCCATCCTGCCCGACATCTCCGACGATCTCGGCGTCCGCGTCGCGGTTGCCGGACTGCTTGTTACCGCCTATGCGATCGTTGGCGGCGTCGCCGCAATCTTCTCCGGCCCGTTCATCGATCGTGTCGGCCGCAAGCCCGTGGTTGTTGCCGGGATGTCGGTTCTCACCGTCGCCACCGCGCTGTCGGCCGTAGCTCCGAACTTCGCCTTGCTCGCTGCCTCGCGGGCTCTCGCCGGCCTGGGCGTCGCCTGCCTCACCCCCGCCGTTTTCGCCGCCGTCGGGGACTACTTCGCCTACGAGGAACGGGGCCGCGCCATGTCCTGGGTGATTTCGGCGAACACCAGCGCGAGCATCTTTGGCGTCCCCGCCGGCGCCCTCATCAGCGGCCTCCTCTCCTGGCGGCTGACCTTCGCTCTGCTCGCGGGCCTCTCGCTCGTCTTCTCCGCGCTCCTCTTTCGCAAACTTCCCGCCGACATCCCGCGCAGGCAGTCTGGCTCCGAGGGCTTCCGCGCTGTCCACCATGTCCTCCGCGACCGTGGAACCTCGCTCGCGATCTTTTCGAACTTTCTTTCCACCAGCTACTGGTTCGTCTTCGTCACCTACATGGGCGCCTACTTCCACGACGAGTTCGGCCTGCCCAAGTGGGCGCTTGGCGGACTGACCATGGCCATGGGCTTGGGCGTCCTCATCGGGAGCAACGTCGGCGGCCGCATCTCCGACAGCCGCGGCAAGAAGCCTGTGATCCTCTGGTCAGGAGCGTTTTGCGCGGTCTTTATCGCTTCGGTGACGACGATTTCGCCGCACGAAATCGTGGGAGTCGCCTTTATCTTCCTGTTTGCCACCGCCGGCGGCGCCCGATTCGCCAGCGCCCAGGCGATCACCTCCGAGCTGTCGCCCTCCCGCCGTGGCACCGTCATGGCCCTCAACGCGTCCGGGCAGCAGTTCGGCATCGTCGCCGGCTCCACGATCGGAGCGCTTACTCTTTCCGTCTTCGGGTATACCGGGCTCGGCCCGGCAGCTGCGGTCGTAGCGCTGCTCTCGGTCGTCACCTATGCCCTCTGTGTCGACGAGCGCCGTTTCGAGCCCAATCCGCAGCCCGAGCTCCAACTGGCGCCTGGCTCGAAAGTCTAACGTCCAGCGTCCAGCGTCTCGCGCCTCGATTGTGTTTGTCGTCACGATCCCCCTTTGCTAGACTCACAGGGCGTGGCGCGGAAGATGTCCGGCCTCGCGCAGGGGGTTTGATGGCCTACGGATCCGGCATTGCGAAGGGCATGGGACTGACTCTTCGGAGCCTGTTCAGGCCACCCGTGACCGTCCAGTTCCCGGAAGAAGTCCGGAACATCCCCGTCTACGCCCGCACCAACCTGCTCTGGTTTGAAGAGCGTTGCACTGGCTGCAGCACCTGCGCCCAGGCTTGCCCCGACGGCTGCATCCTCGTCGCCACCAGCCAGGACGCCGAGGGCCGCCGTAACATCGACCGCTACGAGATCGACTTCCGCATCTGTATGTACTGCGGCCTCTGCACCGAGGCCTGCCCCTACGAGGCGATCCAGCCCGGCGGCCCCATGGACGACGCCGTCTTCGTCTTCGACGAGATGTACCGCGACAAGCATTCCCTTACCCGGATGGCCGAGAAGTTCCTCGCCGGCCACGACAACACGTATCCGAATGGGATGACGGCGCCCCCACCAGACGCCGACTTCCATCGTCTGTAGGCATTCGCATGGTTTCGATCACCGTTGACGGCCGGATCGTCGAGGCGCCGGCCGGCGCTCCCCTCGTCGAAGTCCTCAAGAACAACGGCTTCTACGTCTCAAGCCTCTGCTATATCGACGGCCTCAAGCCGTACGCGGGCTGCCGCTCCTGCCTGGTCGACATCGAAGGCCCTCCCGGCCTCCAGCTCGCCTGTAGCTCCGTTGTCCAGGATGGGATGAAGGTCCGCACCGGCACCGACGAAATCAAGGCCGGCCGGCAGTCAGTCGTCTCCATCATCCTCGCCAACCACAGCGACCGCTGTCTCACGTGCCATCGCCGCGAGCACTGCCATCCCGGCGACATCTGCCTCCGCGACGACGTTGTCACGCACCGCTGCCTCACCTGCTCGAAGAACTATCGCTGCGAACTCCAGGCCACCTGCGAGATGGTCGAGATGTCCGCCTACGAGCCCTGGGTCGGTGAAGAGCGCTCCTGGTACCAGGCGGCCCAACCGCCCGCCGATCGTGGCAACCCGTTCCTTGAGTTCGATCCCCAGATGTGCATCATCTGCACCCGCTGCCAGCGGGCCTGCGACGAAAAGCGCCACACGGGCGCGATCACTCTTTCCGGCAAGGGTTGGGAAACGCAGATCGCGTTTGGCGCCGGCGGGCCGATCCACGACTCCAACTGCGACTTCAGCGGCGCCTGCATCGACGTTTGCCCCACGGCGGCGCTCATGGAGCACCCGAACAAGTGGGTCGCCAAGCCCGAGACCTGGACTTCGACGACCTGCGATTCCTGCGCCGTCGGTTGCAGCATCCGTCTTGGCTCGAAGGATGGCCGCGGCGTCATCGTTCGGCCCGGTACCGGCAACCCGTTCTCAGGCGACCAGATCTGCGTCCGCGGTCGCTACCACTACGATTCGCTGAAACCGCGCGAGCGCCTCGGCAAGCATCTCGTCCGCCGCGGCGCGATCCAGGTTCCAGCCTTCCACTCCGAGGCGATGTCCGAAGCCGTGTCCGCCCTCAAGGCCGCCGCGGCCAAAGGCAGGGTCGATGTCCTCATTGGCGCCACCGCCACGAACGAGGAAGCCTGGCTCGCGCAGCGCATCGCCCGCGAAGTCTTCAAGTCGAGCGCCGACACGAGCCTCGGACCCGTCGTTCGTGCCACGAAGCAGGCGCTCGAGGCGCGGCTCGGCACGTGGCGAATGGCCGCGGACATGACCCGCATCCCGAAGGCGAAGGCAGTGGTCGTCGTCCACGACGATCTCGAAGAGAGCCACAACGTTGTCAGCGTCCGCATCAAGGATGCCGTCGTGAACAACGGCGCGAAGCTCGTCGTCATCGGACCGCTGCGGAGCGAGCTTGTCGATTTTGCCGCCGCCTGGGTCCGCTGCGACGCCGGAGCGGAGGGCGCGACCGCGACGGCCATCGCCGACGCCATTTCCGCTGGCGACGGCGCGAACCCGGATCTAGCCGCAGCCGCCGCGATCCTCAAGGATGCTCCGAAGGACGGGACGTTCGTCGTTTGTGCGCCGAACCCGGTTTCCCCGGCGATCGCCGGTGCGATGGCTGGCGGCGCTGCCAACCTCGCCGTTGCCCTCTTCGGCGCTGAGGCGTCGAACAACCTCGCCGTTCTCCCGCCCGAGGTCAACGTCAACGGCCTCCTCGACCTCGGCGTCGCTACCGACGGCTCCGCGAACCCGCTCGAAGGCCTCGCCGGCCTGCTTGTCGTCCGCGACGACCCGGTCCTTCGCCTTCCCGGCGCGGCAGCGGCGCTGGCGAGCATCGAGTACGTCGTCGTCGTCGACAACGTCCTTCACGAAACCGCAAAGCGCGCCTCTGTTGTCATCGCCGCCGGTAGCGCCTACGCCTCGGACGGCACGTTCACGCAGGGTGACTTTCGCGTCCAGAAGCTCACCGCGGCCGTCGCTCCCGAGGGCGACGGCGTCAAATGCTTCGCCGCTCTTCGCTCCCTCGGCTCGGCCCTCGGCATCGATCTCCCGGCCAGCGAAGACGACGCGCTCGCCGAGATTGCGAAGGCGAACCCTGCTTACGCCTCCGCCTGGAACCTCCTCGTCGGCGACGGCATTCGGCTCGACGTGCCCCTCAGCCCGAAGGCATCCGCCGCTCCCGTCGAGGCGCTCGCGCCCGCGGGTGAGGGCATGCGCGTCATCACCAGCCGCGACCTCTACACCGCCCTCGACGCCGCGGCGATCCATCATCCTGACGCCGACAAGCTCCACCGCTACGACCGCATCCAGGTCAGCGAGACCGACGCCGCCCGCCTCCAGATCACCAGCGGCGACGAGATCGAGGTTTCGGCGAACGGAACCGCGATTCGCGCGAAGGCGACGGTCACGAGCCGCGTCCCCGCTGGCCACGTCTACATTTCGAGCCTGCTCCAGGGCGGCGCGGTCGTGAACCTTGTCGTGGGCGGTACCGTTCCGGCCGTGCGCCTCGGCGTGCTCGTCACTGCTTGAGCACGTGCGAGACCGGCGGCCGGTCATGACACTCCCCGAAGAGGACGCAACGCCCACGCTCGACCCCACCGACGCCGAGCTCATTGAGTGCGCCCGCGCCGTCATGCGCCGCCTCTTCCGCCCGGGCTATCACCACGTCGCGGCGGCGCTCCGAACGACGACCGGCCAGGTATTCGAAGGCATCCACCTCGAGGCCAGCGTCGGCCGCATCGCCGTTTGCGCGGAGGCGATCGCGCTCGGTTCCGCCGCCCTTGCCGGCGACACGGACA
>JAKALX010000099.1 GCA_021823905.1 Chloroflexota bacterium
ACGGCCTGGTCGAGGGTGACGCGCACGCGCTCTTCTTCCCTCACGGTCTCGGGCACATGCTTGGTCTCTCGACACACGACGCCGGTGGCTGCCTTGCCGGGCGCACCCCGAGCGAGCGGTTCGGCCTGAAGTGGTTGCGGGCGGACCTGCCGCTCGCGGAGAACTACGTCGTGACGATTGAGCCGGGGATCTACTTCATTCCGGCGCTCCTGAACGATCCGGCGCGGCGCGACCAGTTCCGTGACGCCGTGAACTGGGAGCTCGTTGATTCGCTCACGCCGTTCGGGGGCATTCGCATCGAGGACGACGTTCGTGTGACCGCGGACGGCGCCGAAGTCCTGAGCGCCGCGTTGCCGAAGTCGATCGCAGAGGTCGAAGCGCTACGAGCCGGGGCCTTCGCCGGATGAGCGAGGCAGGACGGCACCTGACGATCGAGGACGTGGCGCGATTCCCGCGGCCGGGAACGGTTGTGCCAGGCCGGCTTGGGTTCACGCCCGATGGTGCGGCTGTGACGTATCTGTTCAGCGAGGCCGGCAACCTCGTTCGCAGCCTCTGGCGCTACGACCTGGCGACCGGCGATCGGACGGTGCTCGCCGGGCCGCCGGCGGGTGCAGAGCCGATTTCGCGTGAAGAAGAGCTGCGGCGCGAGCGGGCGCGGCTACGCGAGCTGGGCGTGACTGACTACCAGTTCGCGAGGAACGCGCGTCCACTGGTGCTGCTCATCCCGCTCGCCGGGACACTCTGGGCGAGCGTGGGCGAGAGTCCGTTGCGTGAGCTGCCGGGAACCGAAGGCGCGATTGACCCGCGGCTGAGCCGCGACGGCACGCAGGTTGCCTTCGTCCGCGACGGCGAACTCTTCGTCCTCTCGCTCGCGGAGGACCAGGCAGCCCCGCGCCGGCTCACCTCGGGCGCCGCGGAGGCGTTGACGAACGGCCTGGCCGACTTCATCCACCAGGAAGAGCTCGACCAGGACCACGGTTTCTGGTGGAGCGTCGACGGCTCGCGCATCGCCTACATCCAGGCCGACAGCCGCCACATCCCGAACTACCCGATCGTGCACCAGGGCAAGGACGGGATCGACGTCGAGCACCACCGCTACCCGTTCGCCGGCGAGCCGAACGCGAAGCTGCGGCTCGGCGTGGTGACCGTGGCCAGCGGCGAAACCCTGTGGCTCGAACTCGGACCCGATGACGACGTCTATGTCCCGCGGGTGCAGTGGCGGCCGGACGGCAGCCTTACCGCGCAGGTGCTCGCGCGCGACCAGAAGTCGCTGCGGCTGCTGGCGTTCAACGTCGCGTCCGGGACGAGCATGGAGCTGCTGGAGGAGCGAACTGAGCCCTGGGTAAACCTGAGCCACGACGCGCGATTCCTGGAGAGCGGCGAATTCCTCTGGTCGTCGGAGCGCAGCGGCTTCCGCCACCTGTATCTCCACGCCGCGAATGGCGAGCCGATTCGGCAGCTTACCGACGGGGAATGGATGGTGACGCACGTCGCCCACGTGGACGAACGGCGCCGGCTCGCGTACTTCGTGGCGACGAAGGAGGCGCCGCTCGAACGGCACCTCTATCGCGTCCCACTCGACGGCGGCGAAACCGAACGGCTGACCGGCGAGCCGGGCTGCCACGGCGCGGTGCTCTCGCAGGATGGGAGCCGCTTCCTCGATGTCTGGAGCTCGATGGAGCACGCCCCGTGCGTCACGCTCCGGGATGCCGCCAACGGTCGGGTTGAGGCGACGCCGTTCGCGAACGGAGACATAACGGTAGAGGCGGCCGGCTTGCGTCCGCCGGAGATTCTGAAGCTGCCCGCCGCCGACGGTTCGACGGTGCTATACGGCGCTCTGTATGCGCCAGTGGCCGAGCCGGGCGGACGCTATCCGGTCATCGTGAGCGTCTACGGCGGGCCGCACGCGCAGCGCGTTGTCGACGACTGGTCGATGACGGTCGATTTGCGGGCGCAGTACCTGGCGCAACAGGGGTACGTCGTTCTCAAGATCGACAACCGCGGGAGCGCAAACCGCGGGCTCGCGTTCGAAGCGGCCCTCGACAGGCGGATGGGAACAGTCGAGGTCGAGGACCAGGCGGCCGCTGTGCGCTGGCTGGCGAGCAACCGGCCCGAGATCGACCTCGAGCGCGTCGGGATCTACGGCTGGAGCTACGGCGGCTATATGACCCTGATGTGCATGCTCCGCGAACCGCGGCTCTTCAAGGCCGGCGTTGCGGGCGCCCCGGTGACCGACTGGGACGGCTACGACTCGGGCTACACGGAGCGCTACATGGGGACGCCCCGGTCCAATCCAGATGGCTACCGCGAGGGAAGCGTGCTCACGCATGCGGAGAAGCTGTCAGGGAAGCTGCTCGTCGTCCACGGGATGATCGACGAGAACGTCCAGTTCCGGCACACCGGGAGGCTGATCGTGGCGCTGACCGCGCAGCAGAAGGAGTACGAGCTGCTGCTGTTCCCCGAGGAACGCCACATGCCGCGCGACCAGGCGGGACTGGAGTACCAGGAGCGGCGGGTGCTCGAGTTCTTGCAGCGCAACATCTGATACCGTTCGCGCTACCGCGATGGAGGGAGAGACATGGAGTACGCGCACCCTGAAATCCTGGCCGAGCCGGAATGGCTCGCCGGGCACCTGGACGATCCCGGCGTTCGCGTGATCGACTGTGCGGTGCTGGAGGCCTACCGGCGCGCCCACATTCCTGGGGCGGTGCACCTGCCGGTGCACTATTACATCAAGGAGGACGACCCGGCCGGTAGCGACCACGGCGTGCTCATCATGCCGCCGAAGCAGTTCGAGGAGCTGATGGCGCAGCTCGGGGTGAGCAGCGGCACTACCGTTGTGGCTTACGACGACAACAACGGGTTCATCGCGGCGCGCATGTGGTGGGTGCTGAAGTACTACGGCCACGACAACGCGAAGGTTCTGAACGGCGGCTGGCACCGCTGGATGAGTGAGGGAAGGCCGCTGACCTTCCATGCGACGAGGGCGCCGAAGGGCGCGTTCACCGCCCGGCCGCGACCCGAGCTGAACTGCGACCTGGAGATGCTGAAGGCGCGTTACGACGATCCGGGCCAGCAGGTCATGGACGTGCGGACGGACGCGGAGTGGGACGGGACGAATGACCGCGGCAATCGTCGCGCCGGCCACGTGCCCAACGCGAAGCACCTGGAGTGGGCGCGCTTTGTCTCACGCGAGGATGATCGCAAGGTGCTGCCAGCGGACCAGATCCAGGCGCTTCTCGACGAAGCCGGGATCGGCCGCGATCGGCCGGTCATCACCTACTGCCAGGGCGGCATCCGCGCGGCGATGGGCAAGTTCATCCTGGAGCTGATGGGGTACAACGACGTTCGTGTCTACGACGGCTCGATGCGCGAATGGGCAAACCGCGATGACATGCCGCTTGTGAAGTGAGTGAGCCCGCGGCGGGCAAAAGGAAGCGGGGCCGCTGGAGGGGCCGGCCCCGCTGTAAGATCGTGCTGGCGCCGGAAGTCAGACGACCGGGGCCACGGGCTCCTTTTCGCCACGCTCGACCTTGAGCAAAGCCTCGAGCGTAAAGCCGAGATCAGCGCGCTCGCAGAGCGAGCTGCAGTACGTCATCTTCAACGCGGTGCTGGGCGACTTGCGCCAGTCGTAGCGAAGGCCACAGCGCGCGCACACACGAATGTTGGTGAGGTTCATCCCGACTGCGCCGGGTCCGATAGGCGATTCCATTGACTGCCTGCTGCCTCTCTGCCCGGCGGAGTTCCGGGCTGCCCCCGCGCCGAGGCTACCCGGCGCTCTTCCAGCGTAGAAGGCCCATTCGCTGGCGTCGAGTGGGTTTTCTCACGCTACGCCGCGACCGGGATGAATTCCTTTACCTTGAGTGTCTCGAGGGGCTGGCGGCGCTCATACCGAATCAGGGCGTCGATCGTGAACCCGAGGTCGGCTGCTTCGCACAGCGACCCACAGTACGTCATCTTCAGCGAGGTGCTCGGGGAACGGCGCCAGTCGTAGCGGACATGGCAATGCTGGCAGGTGCGAATGTGTCTTGGGTCGCTGTGCGTCTCGCTGTCCATGACGTTCCTCCCCGAAAGTCGTGCGGTTGGTCGGCCCGAACGCTTGTCAGGCGGCGAGCAGGAGTTGCCGCCAGACGTTGGGCACGAGGTGGTAGTCGTTGAGGAGCGTTTCGATGGTGAAGCCGAGGTCGGCGCGCTCGCAGAGGCTGCCGCAATAGGTCATCTTGAGCGACGAACTCGGGGAGCGGCGCCAGTCGTAGGCGTAGCCGCAATGCCGGCAGGTGCGGATGTTCGGTCCAGCTTCCATGACGTTCCCCCTGCCGCCACGGCCTGTGACGGCACGGAGATCATCGGCACGGGCGCCGGGTTGCCGCACTAGGGTGAATCCCCTGCTGGGCATGAACGGCTCCCGCAGATGGCGGCCGCGCGGATGCCGCCCGGCGAACTCTCAGACCCTGGCCAGGATCTCGCGCATCTTCCGCCAGCGTTCGGCGCGCGCGCGGGCGGCGTCGTCGAGGGTTGAGACGTCAACTTCGGCGATCATGGCGCCATACGCGGGGTAGGCCGCGATCTCGTCGTCGGCCAGCTCCTTCATGTAGCGCTTCCGCGCGAACGCCTTCTCGACGTATGGGGCCAGCTCGTCGGCCTTCCGCGCGAGCCGTTTCGCCTCGTGCTCCTTGAACTCGGGCATGACGCTGGAGGCGAACAGCTCGAGCGATTCGCAGATGTGCTCGTGGCGGTTCTTGCCGCCCTGCTGGATGAACACCATTTGGTCGACGCCGGCCTCTTCGAACCTCCGCAGGTGGTTGCGGAGCTGTGCCGGTGTACCGATGCCGTCGGTGCCGCCGCCAAGGAAGTCGAGCTGCTCGGCGCCCATTGCGGCCTTGACGGCTTCGTACTGCTTCCAGATGTCGGTGCGGCCGGGCTGGTGGGTGCCAAAGACATAATGATGGCCAAGCCCGAACTGGAAGAACTTGAACCCGTCGAATCCGCGGCGAAACGCTTCGTCGGGGTCTTCGTGGCACGAGAAGCTGGTGACCATGGCCACGTTCGGGTTCACCGCGTGGCCGATGGGCACGCACTCGTTCTTGAAGGTCTCGTAGTAGTCGGCGACCCACTTCCGCGCCTCGGCCGGATCGACAAAAGCGAAGGTGAGGGCGCCGATCCCGAGCTGGGCGGCAAGATGAATCGTGTCGCGGTTTGAGCAGGCGACCCAGAGCGGCGGATGCGGCTTCTGCACGGGCTTTGGGACAACATTTCGGACGGGCATGGAGAAGTATTTGCCCTGGAACCCAGGGTAGGGGTTCATAACCATCATGTTGGCGACTTGCTCGATGGTCTCGCGCCACATGGCCCGGCGCTCCCCCGGGTTGATGTTGAACCCTTCGAGCTCGGCGCGAGAGGCTGATTCGCCGGTGCCGAACTCGACGCGGCCGTTGGACACGAGGTCGAGCGTCGCCACCTCTTCGGCGATGCGGGCCGGCGCGTTGTAGCCCGGAGGCATGAGCTTGATGCCGTGGCCGAGGCGGATGTTCTTCGTGCGCTGGCTGGCCGCCGCAAGGAAGACCTCGGGCGCCGAGGAGTGCGAGTACTCCTCCAGGAAGTGGTGCTCCACTTCCCAGGCGAAGTCGATGCCAAGGCGGTCGGCGAGCTCCACCTGGTCGAGCGCTTCCTGGTACAGGCGAAGCTCGGCGCCGTCGGTCCATGGCCGTGGAAGCTGATGCTCGTAAAATATTCCGAACTGCATTCGTCTAGCCTCCCGTGCGGCGGAAGGATAGCAGAAACGTTCATCGAAGGCGAAACATAGCGACGGAGATGCCACCGAGACGGGACACGATGCAAACGTGACGGCGGCGCCCTGGAGCACCGATCTCATGTTGCAGCCGGTACTGGTGGCTGACATGATTCAAACGCTCCGCGCGGGCGGAACGCCAGCCGCCGGCGGGATTGAAGGTGAGGGAAGCCATGTCGAACAACGAGCGGTCGCCCCTGGTTGAAGGAGCGATCAGTGCCTTGCTCGGTGCGAGCGCGCTCCTCGATCCGGTCCGGCTGCGTGCGTGGGACAACGACGGGCTCACGGTGACGCAACTCCGGGTGCTCGGGCATCTCCTGGAGAAGGAGGGTCTGAGCAACGCCGAGCTCGCCGAGCGTCTTTACGTCACCAGACCATCGGTTTCGGCCCTGCTCGAGCGGCTGGAGCGGGGTGGATTCATCCGGCGTGAGGTGGCGCCCAACGATCGCCGCGGGATCTGCATCTGGCTCGAGCCGCGAGGCCGCCAGGAGATCTCGAGCTTCCGCGAGGAGATTCGCGCGTATAGCGCCGGGTTGATGTCGGAGATGACCGAAGCCGACCTCAACGCATTCACCGCGAGCCTTCTGCGCTTCATCGAAGCCGGGCGGTCGCGCCGCATGAAGGATCTGCGCAACGAGCCAGACGCCGGAAGCTAGACGCTCACCGGGACGGCGACGGGAGCCTCGATCGACGTCGTGTGTGCGGTAGCCGACTGGACTTCGCGACGCCAGCCGTCGCTCGTCGAAAGTTCCGCGTCGCTACCCCTGGGTTGTCGGCGGTGGAAGCCGTCCCTACCGTGACCGCCTCCCGGTGCGCGGAAGAGATCCAGCCTCGTAATACGCTCGTGCATCCCGCTCAGCGCTGCGGGAGAATCGCGCCGCGGCACATTCAACTCTCGGGAAAAACGCGGCTGCCGCGCGCCGTACGCTCTCTCGATCGCTTCGCGGCGCGCCGATGCTATTAATATGAGGCGTTGGAGGCTGGCCGCCACAGTCGCCGTGCTGCTCGTTGCCCTGCAGGCCACGGGCGCGCCGAGCCGTATTCGGGCCCAATCGGCAACGTCGTTGCCCTACCGTGTCGTGTCGGACTCGTACTACCGCGTTGACCCGGCCGCCGGGACGATGACCGCGCGTGTCGAGGCGACTTTTTACAACCGCCAGACGGCGGACCTGAAAGCCCTTCCGATCTGGGTGATGCCTGCCGCGTCGAGCGTCCTCGTGACGCAGGACGGGAGTGAGCTGAAGACGACGATTACCCAGGCGAGCGCGAAACTTGGCATCCCGGCGCTGGTGCTTGCGCAGCTTCCAACGCCGTTGAAGGCGAACCTGCGAACCGACGTTGTCGTAACGTATGCGGTTCCGGCGCAGAGCAACGCGCTCGTGAACATGGCGCCCGGGGTTGTGGAGTCGCCGTTCGTAAGCCAGGGGCAGGGATCGTTCGTCTTTGTCGACGTTCCAAAGTCCGCCGAAAACTACTTCGATCCGGGCTGCATCGCGGTGGCAAGCCAGCCGAAGGACGTGACGGACGCGGGATACGAGCGCTGGGTCTGTGGCGAGATCATCCACGCGGTCTTCGGCAGGACTGACAGCACCGAGGCCGCCTGCGCTAACCTGGACGACCGCTGCCGCCAGCGCACGCTCAAGGGTTCGGTCGTCGCGTTTGCCCAGTCGATTACCGATCCTTCGAGCCGGGGAACGGCGTCCGCCGACGTGCAGCTGTCACAAAAGTCCATTCGGCTCACGTTCCGCTACTTCAAACACGACGAACAGTGGGCGCTGAAGGAGATGGAGACGGCGAAGACGGCGCTGCCCAGGCTCGAGGCGCTCTTCGGCTTTCCCTTCCCATTCGATTCGCTGAGCCTGCGCGAGTCCCACCACATCGAATTTGGCGGCGCCGCCGGGCTGGCCTACCTCACTGGCGGCGACATCCTCGTGGCGCCCGGCACTGGTATCGACGACGAGGTTGCTGTTCACGAGCTCGCTCACGAGTGGGCCGGAGGCAACCTGGCCGAGACGTGGGAGGCCGAGGGCCTCGCCGAATACGCCATGCGCTCGCTGGCTCCAGACATGAGTATCAAGCCCAGCGACTGGGGCTGGCAGAAGCTCGGGTATACCGACAACCTCGCGACCTGGGGTGATGGGTCGGCGGTGGCCGACAGCGATTACTGGTACGGAAAGGCCAGCGCCTTCTTCTTCGCCCTCGAACAGGCGGTGGGTGGCAAGGCAAAGATGACCGAGGTGCTCAGCAAACTCGATCCGCACCTGTCGAGGACGCCATTCGACGGCCGCTATTTGATGGACCGCGCGGAGGCGGTCAGCGGCGCCAATCTCGACGACCTGTTCCTCAAATGGGTGTTCAACCCCGCCGCCGCGGCGGGCCTGCTCAAGGAGCGCCGCGCGGCATACACCACACTGAAGCCGCTGACGGATCGAGCGGCGGCGATGGGCCTTGCCGGTGTCCCGCTGGACATCCAGGCGAACCTTGACGCATGGTCTTTCGGAGGGATAGAGGGCCAGGCCGCGCAGGGAAACAAGGTGCTCGACAGCTATGCCACCGTTGTTGCGCAGGCGCGGGACAACGGGTTGGAAAACTCGGGCGCTGTCGCGAAGAGCTGGGGCTCGGACACGATGGCGCACACTTCGACCGTGATTGAGGACGAGCGGCTGGCGATCGCCGCCATCACCTCGGCGGCCGAGCAATTGGCCGGGCTGCACGCAGATCCGCCTGCCCTCAAGCAGCTCGAAGACGCTCGCGCGAAATTCGCCAGCGGCGATTTCGCCGAGGCCAAGCGGCTGGCGTCGGGCGCCGTTGCGGCGCAGTTCAACGGGGTGGCCGCCGGCAAACTGATCGAACTCGCGAAGCAGAAACAGGCGTCGTTTTCGCCGTCCTTCCTTTCGCGGGTCGGCCTCCTTTTCATGGACCCGGCGGGCGACCTCGCGGCTGCGGAGAAAGCGTATGCGGCCGGCGATTCGAAGACGGCGCTCGCGCTTTCGCGTTCGGCGTATGACGGTTGGAACGACGCCGGCTCCCGCGGGCTGCAACGGCTGGCGGTCCTCGCCGGGGTGATGTGCGCCCTGAGTGTCGGCATCTGGTATCTGCTGCGGCGCTTGCAGCGGCCGCCCAACGAACCTGGTGGCGGCCAGCAGGGGCATTTCATCGAACCGGCGCGGTTCAACTGGCACGACTGGGAGAACCCGAGATAGGCGCTGTCAGCCCGTGAGGCCCTGCAGTCCCAGACGAAGACCGACAAGCACAAGAGCCCCTGCGAGGGCGCGCAGGATGATCCCGCCGTGGAGCCGGTGCGAGAGCTGCGCTCCCAATTGCGCGCCAGGGATGGCGCCAAGCCCGATGAGCACCGCCTGTGCGAGCGACCGATCCCAGGTCAGCGTTCCGGTGAGGATGTGCACGGCGGTGCCTTCCCCCGCCATGAACGCGAGGACGAAGTGCGAGGTCGCGGCCGCGATGTGCACCGGGAAATGGAGGACGGTGGCCATGACCGGCACGTGGATGATGCCGCCGCCGATCCCCAGGAGGCTGCTCACGAAGCCGACGCCCGCGCTGATCACGATCCCTTTCCACAACTGGAACGAATAGACGAAGGTGTTGCCGTGCGAGTCGGTGATCTCGCGGCGAACGACACCACGTCCGGTGATTGGTTCCGCTACGCCCTGGATGGCCGAACGGAACATGAGGTAGAAACCCACGACGATCAGCAAGGCCGCGAACAGCGCATCGAACTCGCGCCGCGGGATATAGCTCACGACGATTGCGCCCGCGGTAGCCCCAGGGAACGTCGCGACCGCGAACCAGGCGCCGCTCCGATAGTCGACGCGCCGCTGCCGGGCGTAGGCAACGGTCCCGGAGCTCACGTTCGCGCAGACAACGAGCAGTGACATCGCGGTGATCGCTTCTGGCTGCTTATGGGGGTAGACGAGGAGCAGGACGGGAACGAGCAGGAACCCCCCGCCAGCGCCGACCAGGGTACCGAATGCGCCCACGAGTACGCCAAGCGGGATCAGCCAGATGTCGGTCAGTTCCAGGTCAGGCTCCGTTTGCGTTCGCGCTGGGATGCAGTGTGAAGGCTGGCGGACGTACGGTCAGACGGGGATGTTCGGCTCGTCACCGTAGTCGCCGCGGCGGCCGAACTGGCCCGGCCGGCGGAGCAGGCGGTCGCGGATGCCGCCAGCCCGGTCGAGGAAGTGCGCCAGGCGGCGTTCCAACCGGCCCCGCAGCCACGAGCGCGTCGAGCCGATCTGCCGGTAGCGCAGATAGCGCCGCTCCATGCGTGTCTTCGGGCGCAGCCGCTGCACGCGCGTGAGCTCCCGGAGGATGCTGCGCCGGAGGAGCACGGCGGCCTCCGCATGGTCGGTATGGGCGCCGTCGCCGGGCTCGAGAACCGTCGCGTCG
>JAKALX010000100.1 GCA_021823905.1 Chloroflexota bacterium
CCATCGCCGGCCTGCGGGTGGAAGACACGGGGATCCCCCAGCTCCGGGTGCTGCTCCTGGGCGTCTTCGAACACGGCCGCTTCCTGGAGTTCATCCGCGACTTCATCGTGTTCGAGGACGAGGCCGGCGGGCGCATCGTCAAGAAGATGGCGGGCTACCACCAGTTCCACGCGGTGCAGGTGGCGGTGGCCGAGACGCTGCGCGCTGCCCGCCTGCAAGCGGATGTGCACGCTGTCGCCGAACCCCGGGCCGGGTACGAGGCGGGGCAGCAGCCAGGCGGCAAGCCGGGGGACCGGCGCATCGGCGTCGTCTGGCACACGCAGGGGTCCGGCAAGAGCCTGACGATGGCCTTCTACGCGGGCCGCATCATCCGCGAGCCGGTGATGGCGAACCCGACGCTCGTCGTCCTCACCGACCGCAACGACCTCGACGGCCAGCTCTTCGGCACGTTCTCATGCTGCCAGGACCTGCTGCGCCAGCCACCGGTACAGGCGGAGAGCGCAGAGCACCTTCGGGAACTCCTGAGAGTCGATGCGGGAGGAGTGGTCTTCACCACGATTCAGAAGTTCCTTCCAGAGCAGAGAGGAGATGAGCACCCGACGCTCTCGCAGCGGCGGAACATCGTGGTCGTTGCCGACGAAGCTCACCGAAGCCAATACGAGTTCGGCTCGCACTTGGTGAAGCGGAAGGACGGGACGGCCTACATGGGGCACGGCTTCGCGAAGAACATGCGCGACGCGCTGCCGCACGCCTCGTTCATCGGCTTCACCGGCACGCCGATCGAGCTGGCCGACGCCAACACGCGCGCGGTCTTCGGCGACTACATCAGCGTCTACGACATCCAGCGCGCGGTGCAGGATGGCGCGACCGTGCCGATCTACTACGAGAGTCGGCTGGCAAGACTGGCGCTCGACGAGTCCGAGCGGCCGAAGATCGACCCGGACTTTGAGGAGGCGACCGAAGGCGAGGAGGTCGAGCGCAAGGAGAAGCTGAAGACCAAATGGGCGCAGCTCGAGGCGGTGGTCGGCGCCGAGAAGCGCCTCAAGCTCGTGGCGGCGGACATCGTCGACCACTTCGAGCGGCGGTGCGAGGCGATGGATGGCAAGGGCATGATCGTCTGCATGAGCCGCCGCATCGCCGTCGAGCTGTACCGGGAGATCGTGAAGCTGCGTCCGGCGTGGCATGGAGGCGACGATGAGCGCGGGACGCTGAAGGTGGTGATGACGGGCGCGGCGTCGGATCCGCCCGACTGGCAGCCGCACATCCGAAACAAGGCGAAGCGCGAGGCGCTGGCGAACCGCTTCCGCGACCCGGACGACCCGTTCCGGCTCGTCATCGTGCGCGACATGTGGCTGACCGGCTTCGATGCGCCCAGCCTGCACACGATGTACATGGACAAGCCGATGCGCGGGCACGGGCTCATGCAGGGGATCGCACGGGTGAACCGCGTCTTCCGTGACAAGCCCGGCGGGCTGGTGGTCGATTACCTCGGCCTCGCCCATGAGCTGAAGGCAGCGCTCGCCACCTACACGGAGAGCGGGGGCACCGGCCGTACGGCCCTCGACCAGGACGAGGCGGTCGCGGCCATGCTCGAAAAGCACGAGGTGTGCCGCGGCCTCTTCCATGGCCTCGACTGGAGCAAGTGGACGACCGGCACGCCGCAGGACAGGCTGGGCCTGCTGCCCGCGGCGCAGGAGCACATCCTCGCGCAGGAGGACGGCAAGGACCGGCTGCTGCGCGCCGTCCGCGAACTGTCCCAGGCGTTCGCGCTGGCGGTGCCGCACGAGAGCGCGCTCGCCATCCGCGACGACGTGGCGTTCTTCCAGGCGGTGCAGGCGGTGCTGGCCAAGCGCGCGCCCGGCGACGCGCGGCCGGGAGAGGAGCTGGACCACGCGGTGCGCCAGATCATCTCGCGCGCGGTGGCGCCGGAAGGCGTCGTGGACATCTTTGCGGCGGCCGGCCTGACCAAGCCGGACATCTCGATCCTGTCAGACGAGTTCTTGGCCGAGGTGCGGGGGATGCCGCAGCGCAACCTCGCCGTGGAGCTGTTGCAGAAGCTGCTGAAGGGAGAGGTGGCGACGCGCCGGCGCAAGAACGTCGTGCAGGCGCGCTCCTTCGCCGAGATGCTCGAGCAGACGGTCCGCCGCTACCAGAACCGGGCCATCGAGGCGGCGCAGGTCATTGAGGAACTGATCCAGCTCGCGAGGGACATGCGGGCAGCGAACGCCCGTGGCCAGGAACTGGGGCTCTCGGAGGATGAGATAGCGTTCTATGACGCGCTGGAGACGAACGACAGTGCGGTGAAGGTGCTCGGCGAACCGACGCTCCGGGCAATCGCCCAGGAACTGGTGAAGACCGTGCGTGACAACGTCACGATCGACTGGACGCTGCGCGAAAATGTGCGGGCGCAGTTGCGCGTGCTCGTCAAGCGCATTCTGCGGAAGTACGGCTACCCGCCCGACAAACAGGAGAAGGCGACGCAGACTGTGCTGGAACAGGCGGAGGTTCTATCAGAGGCGTGGGCGTTGGCGTGAGTCCGCGCGGGGTGAAGACCATCACGATCACCTCATAGCGTCGGCTGCAGTGATCGTTCCGCCGCGGGAAGAATGCAGTAGAGCCGGCGCGCGCACGAACGGACTTAGCCAGGGGTTGCTGCCGAACTCGCGTGCGCGCGCGGATCCTGGGCGACCCTTGACGAGAGAAGCGTCACTCGGATCGAATTGGCCACAGGGCGTCGCGGGGCCCTGCCGCAGGTGCGGGCGAGCAGGACGGCGACCACGAGGAGGATCACGATCGCGACCACTGCTGCATGGCTCACACCTCGCCGCGCGCGAACAACGAGCGATGTGCGCCTCTTAGCCGTTCGATTCCGGCTGTCCGGAGAACTCTTCCTCGCCATGTCAGTAGGTGTAGGGCCGTCGCACGACCTCGGCCTGCAACATGAAGACGAGTGAACGGCTGCAGGAGTCATCGGTTCGCACGTTGCCCTCGCATAGGACGTCGCCTTCGACCCCGATCACGATGTCGTCGTACTCATGATCTCAAGTAGTGTACTGTTTCAACTGGGTCCGAAACGGCGACTCGAACGGCACGATGAAGGAGGCAGGGGAGCGTGAGCATCCGCAACGGCGGCAATGGCCGCTGGAAGCATCAAGAGCAGCGCATTGCCCATGCGCTCGGCACTGCACTGATCCCGAACACCGGAGTCCGTCGCAGCGACATGGAGGCTGGTCAATACGGCGTCGAAGTGAAGACCATGAAGGCGATCCCTATCCGCGTCCGCAAAGCCTTGGAGCAGAGCGTCGAGGCGTGCGAGAAGACGAGCAAGGTGGCTGTCGTTGTGCTGAGCCAGCCACGTGTCGGCAAGAAGCCCCTGCGGCTCGTGGTCATGCGCTTCGAGGACTGGCAGATGAACAATGCGCCGGGTGGTGTTGCGCAAGGCAAATGAGCCGCGTCGTCTGGGGCAATCGGCTGTCCATTCCAGTGGCTCACCGTGGACGCCAGTGCCGGGTGGAGTCGCGTTCGGCGTGGTGCCCCTGCATCGCCGTTGCTCCGCGACAGTCCCTTAGTTGGTGAGCGTCGGGCGATCACGACGAGCGCGTCAGCACGCGCACGATGACAAGATGGTGCTGAGGCCGACACGTCGTGGCTCTCTGGCGGGCGGGCCTAAGCTAAGCTAAGGATGCGTGCTGCGCAGGCGCGCGGCTACCAGTTGTGTGAGGCGCTGCGCACTTCGCCCTCGCCGGCCAAACGGAGCGGTTCCATACGCTCCGTGACGACGTTGACGGCGCGCTCCTGCCGCTCGATGCGGCCGTGGACGACGAGCGCGCCCGCGTGCTCGATGATGCGCTGATATTTCGCCACCAGGTGCGGCTTCGTGATGACGTTGATCAGCCCGTGGCGGTCTTCGAGCGTGTGGAAGACGAAGCCCTTCGCGGTCTCCGGCGCCTGCCGCACGGCGACGACGCCGGCGACCGTCACCGGCGCACCTTCCGCCAGCTGGTCGAGCAGGTGGCTCGGTGTGACCCCCTCGTGCAGCGCGCCGCGCGCCAGATCCATGATGTGGCCGCGCGTCGTCACCGCGCCCTCGCTGAACTGCAGGTCGGTCGCGACGCGCTCGCCGTCCGTCATCTCGACGAGCGGAACGAGGTCGGCCTCATGCGGCAGCGCGAGCGGGAGCTGGGCGCCGAGCGGCCGGTAGAAGAGGCCGAGCTGGCCGACGACGCCGGGCATCACGCGATCGCCGGCGCCATGCGGTTCGCCGACATGAGCGGGCCGGCCGGTCTCGAGCGCCTCGACGCCGAGCGCCGCAAGGAGGAGCGGCTGGCCACGATGACGGGCGCCAGCGCCGGGCGGCCGCCCGGACGAGGCTAGTTGAGTGTCAAGTACCGCCAGCACAGGAAGACGCGCGCCTGATGCTCGGCACTGGCGACGAGGTCGTGCCGCACGCGCTTGTCCACCCTATCGATCAGGGATAGGCCGGCGAGCGCGATGACGAGCAGGGACGTGTCGAAGTTCTGGTCAACCTCCCCGGTCAGGATCGCCCGGCGCGGGAGGGCGATCTCTTCGAAGCCGGCGTTGTCGAGCGCTCTGCAGAGGGGCGCCGCGGGGTCTTGTTTGTCGTCGACGTACCAGAGGATGTTGCGCTCGTCCTTGACCGTACGCATGGTTCACCTTCCTTTCGTGCGTCGATGAGCCGCCAGCAGGCCCATCGGCCGGTACTAGGTCAGACCTTTCTTCAGCGGCCGGCCCTCGATTCCAGCCAGCGCTTGAACGACGCCTGGCTCTCTGCGGAGCGCCTGGACCTCGCGCCGCGGCAGCGGGCACGCTGTCGGCCACAGGGTGGCCTCCCGCCGATGTTATAGTGGACGCGGTTGACAGAAAGGCTACCCGCTATGGCTTCTAGCGCTCCGGTCAACATTGCCACCCTCATCGAATCGCGCGCCGGCTTGCACGGCGGCCGTCCCTGCCTGGCTGGCACCGGCATGACGGTGCACGCCATCGCCCGGCGCTACCTCCAGGGCCAGCGCGCCGAGCAGATGGCGGCTGACCTGCCGGACATCCCCCTCAGCCACATCCACGCTGCCATCGCCTACTACCTGGCGAATCGCGAGCGCATCGACGGCGAGCTGACGGGAGACCAGGCCGAGTCCGACCGTCTCTTCGCCGCCTGGCAGGGCGAACGCCGCACTGAGACGAGCTCCTAGCGCGTGCTGCGCCTCTACCTTGATGAGGACGCCATGAGCGCTGCACTCGTCAGAGCCCTCTCCGATGGGGGCGTTGATGTATCCACCGCCAGCCGGGAAGGGGCGCGCGGACGGGAGGACGCCGAGCAACTGGCGCTGGCGACCTCCCTCGAGCGGACGCTCTACACCTTCAATGTCCGCGATTTTGCGCGGCTCC
Source organism: Chloroflexota bacterium (assembly GCA_021823905.1). GTDB lineage: Bacteria > Chloroflexota > Dehalococcoidia > Tepidiformales > Tepidiformaceae > JAKALX01. The sequence continues at coordinate 5,404 of JAKALX010000100.1, forward strand.
ATGCCATGTGGCTGCGCCAGGGGCGCCATCACGCGGGCATCATCCTCGTCAACGACCAGCGGCTGCCAGTGGGAGAGCAGGCGCGACGCTTGCTCATGCTGGCCACGTCGCTTTCGCCCCAGGACATCGCAGACCGGATCGAGTTCCTGGGTGCGTGGGGCTAACGGCCTCATATTCCGTGTCCCAACTCCCGCCAGCAGCCCGCGCGACCTCGCGTCTCTCATCGTCCGGCCCTCGATTCCAGCCAGCGCTTGAACGACGCCTGGCTCTCTCCGGAGCGCCACCCGGCCAGCAGGCCCTCCACGCTGATGTCCCCGTCCAGGGCGTCCCAGGGGATGCCGCACCGTCATCTGAATTTGGCATGTCGGGAAACACGAGCGTCCAACCCACGACGATCAACTCCCGCGCAGGTTGCACGCGCGGACCTCGGCGACGATCTCCTGCTGGCGCTCCGCCTCGCCCGGACGGTACTTCCCGCAGTGGCGCAGCGTCTGGAACTCCAGCAGCAGCTCCCCCACGCGACGCTTTGCCGTCAGCCACGGCAACAACTGCTCGACGACCGCCGCCGCCTGCCGCTGGTCCGTCTGCCAGCGCCAGATCTCCTTCCGCTTGTGATTCGCCCGGCGATTGAAGCACAATCGGCCGATGCCGGTGTACTCCACCAGGCGCGCGATCAGCTCGGTGTCCGTGTTGCAGGCCGACAGCGACGAGACGTGGTACCGCCTGCCGCCCGGGTACGGCTTCGTCCGGATGGTGATCGTCCCCTCGCCGTCGATGATGCCGGCTACCCAGGCGGCCTCGCAGGGCGACATCAGGCGGGCTGTCCACGTGGGCCGCGTCATTGCGTGCCCCCTTCGTCCCCGTCAACGCCGCGTTCCCGCAGCTTCCGCAGCACATCTTGCGCCGCCTCGACGGCGCCAGAGACTGCCGGGGCCTCGGGCGTGGCCTCGACAAGCTCGGCCCAGGCGTGCGTGAAGCCGCGCTGGTACAGGGCGTCGTGGACGGCCTGCCGCATCGGCTCGCCGAACTCCGACGCGAAGCCGCGCCGCAGCGCCTCGAAGACCGGGCCGCTCTGGGCGTTCCCGAAGGCCGCGATCGCCAGCCCCAGGTCGTGGTCCAGGACGGCGAAGCGGCAGCCTGCCCAGACACCGATCATCAGCACCTGGACCAGCGCCGCCGGCAGCTCCTCGCCGTCTGGCGAACGCCCATGGAGCTCCAGAAACCCCTCGGCGGCGCGCCATGCGCCCGAAGGATCAAACTGCTCAGACGCTTGCGCCCTCATCGCTGTACCTCGCCGAAATCGCCGTGGTCCGCTTTGGGGGTGGTGAAAGGTTGGTGAAGGTCCACCCGACCACCGATTCTGGGTGGTAACAGGGTGGTTATTGGGCCCACGTCCGAATCTGCGGCTGCGGTGCCGTGAATCCGGGCAGTGCCGTCTGCGGTCTCCAGAGGCGCGACGCCCAGCAGCACGAGCATCGTGCCCCATTCCAGATTCCGGATCCGCTTCCCCACGAGGGCCGGGCTGAACGCATTCGTCCCGAACACGCCGTAGAACACCAGCCCTTCGGGTGAAGGTTCGGTGAGGAGCTGGATGTTGACGTCCACCATGAAGGGGATGTCGGCGTGACAGTCGGGCTGGTAGAGGTTGGGGACCTTCTTGTCTGCCACCCACACGTCGCGGGCCTTGCTCGTCCACACGACGTTCAGCCCGCACTCGTTGAGGTCGTTGAACAGGTTGCGGATGTAGGCGTTGCGCTCGGCGTAGCGGAACGTCTTGTTCGGGTTCGACGCCTCGTCGAGCGTGACGAGCGTGATGATGTCGGTCAGCTGCGAGCCGCCGTCGATGAAGATGGTCTCGCAGGCACCGCCCTTGGCCAGCGCCTTCGCCTGCGTGAGGTCCTGCTCTAACCGCGTGAGCGCGGCCCGCGCCACGGGCACGGTGATCTTCCCCTGCGGCAGGACGATGCGGTCGCGCAGGATGTCCATGTCGAGGGCCTGGAGCAGCCAGTCCTCGGAGCGGTCGAAGTTGATCAGCGCCGGCTGGGGTGCGGAGAGGCCGAAGCGGCTCTTCCCCGACTTATGGCGGCGCGGCGAAGTTGGCGGCCCGCGAACTTGACAGGCTGATCGCCGGCCGTATCACCTAGTGACCCGCCCGTCACATGCCCAGCGTGAGATCCTCCACATGGGACCCCGTTCCCCGACGAAGGAAGGGAGCCGCGCATTGCCCAGGAGACCCAGGCCGGCCAGGCCGCAACCAACCCTGTTGTTCAGCGGCCTCACAGAGAAGCAGTGGCAGTTTCTGCGACTCCGCGCGTTCGACGAGTCCGATGCGGAGTCTGCCCGTGGAATCGGCAGCAGTCCACGCGTCGTCGAGTCATGGAAACGGCGCAACCCGTACTTCCGGGCGCTCCACGCGTTCGCGGTGGCTCAACCACGCTTGTTCGCAAGCGGCCGCCTGTTCTGGTCGCTGCCGGCGGAGGCGGCGAAACCCCGCCTGCCCGCGCTCGCGGACTTCGACGTGCCGCTCGTGCAGTCCGGCCTGTTGCTGTCGCGCGAGCATCCGGACGCCTCGTTTGAGCGCGAGATGCGTCTACGCGCGCTGACGAGCAGCTCGCAGCCGGAGAATCAGCCACCGCCGGTCGATCTCGACGTGCCGGACCAGCACCGGGTGATCGCCGAGCCGGAGCGGGAGATGGATGATGCGGAGCGCAGGCTCGCCGAAGCCCTCGGCGTCGAACACTGCCTCGTCCTCGGCTACTGGAACGGTGAGCCTTCGCCCGGCGAACGGTCCCGGTACGAGAAGGCCGTCGACATCCCGAGCGCATTCACGCCGGGCTTTTGGATCGAGAAGTGGTATCCGGACCACGTCATCGCAACGAGCGCCGGCGTCATCGTGGTGGCGGAGGGGGCGCGTTCAGAGGGCGTGCTCTGTCCCGTCAAGCGGCGACGCGTGTGCCCGCTGGTGGATCGGCGACGCGTCGGGTCTGGATCGTGTTCGTACTGGGACTTCGCGCTGACGTCGTGGCTGCACATCGAGCCGCCGGACGGGAACACGCCAAGCCCGATCTGCCATCGCGAGTTCGCCATCGCACGGCTACTCGTCTATCTCGCGGCCGCCACTCGCCGTGGATACGGCACGAGCGGTGGTCATGTCGCCGGCTTTCCGGTCATCGCTGTACGCGGCGAACCTGAACGGGCGTACTGGACGCCGCGCGCGGAGCGGTGGAACAAGAAGCTCGTCGATCCATGGCGGCGCATCCGTGTCGTCGATGCCGAAGTCCTCATCGGGGCGCTCGTGGGCCTCCGTGTCCGCGAGCGGCTGCCAGAGTGGAGGGGCGGTGCTCATGCGGACTGAGAAGCGCCTCCACGTGTGCGGTTCGGCGGCGGGTTCCTGGTGGCTCGGGCTCGCCGGCACGACGTCGCACGTCGTCGCGGAGCTGGAAGCACACGTCTGCATCCGCGTCGGCGTCTCCTCCGAGATCCATCGTTCATGGTCGAGGGGCCCGCGCTCGCTGCCAGCTCCTCAGGGAGAAGATGCCGAAGCGTGATGGTGATGTGGCCGCCGATGTTGGCTCCCCGGACTTGCCCGCGGCTCTGATCTACATTCTCACTGACATGTTGGAATCGGCGATTCAACGTGACGCCCGAGCCGCTCACGACGAGCCGCAGCATGCGACAATGCAAGAGGGTACCCATGCCACAAAGAGACGTCATCAGAGCAGCCGGATACGCACGCGTGTCGACCGAAGAACAGGCACGCGAAGGGTACGGCCTCGACGCGCAGCGCACCTCAATTGAGGCGTATTGCAAGGCACAGGGTTGGTCATTGGTCAATGTCTACATCGACGCTGGCGTCAGCGGGTCGTCGCAGCGTGGGCGGTTGGCGCTGGCACAACTGCTCGCTGCCGCTGAGTCGAAGAGCTTCGAACGTGTCGTGTTCTGGAAGCTCGATAGGCTGTCCCGGAGCCTTCGCGACGTGTTGGAGCTGAGCGACCGGCTTGAGAAGCAGGGGGTGCAGATCGTCTCGATACAGGAAGGAATCGATGCTGGTACACCCACCGGCCGGATGTACCGCAACATCATCGGGACGATGGCGGAGTTTGAGCGCGAGACGATCACCGAGCGCATCGAGCACGGCCTGGCGGAGAAGGCCCGCCAGGGTGAGTTGCTTGGTCCGGTGCCCGTCGGATACGTCCGTGCTGAGGACGGAGCGATCCGCGTTGACGCTGCGAATGCCGAGCTGGTCCGGCAAGCGTTCGAGCGCTACGCAACCGGCCGGTACTCGCTTCGAGATATGGCTGCGTGGTCACGCGACGTCGGGTTCAGGAGCAAGAATGGAAGGCCGCTCGACCGGATGGCGGTCGGCAAGATCCTCCGCAATGTGTCGTACACTGGCGTGGTTGCGCACCATCGCAGGCGAGGTGGGGGCGTGGTCGCCGATGCCGCGCACCCGGCAATCGTCGCCGCTGACCTGTTCGAGCGCGTTAGCCAGACACTCACGGCACGCAGCCGCGACTCTTCCACGAACCCGCGTCCGTTCGGGCGTTCGCCCTACCCTCTCTCTGCGACGGCGATCTGCGGTGCATGCGGCGCTCCCTTGAGCGGCGGTACGGGCGGAAAGCACGCGACCCGGTACATGCGGTGCTCGACGGCTGCGCGCAACGGCAGGCGCGCCTGTCGGCAGAAGATGGTACCCGCCGGGCTGCTCGAAGCACAGATCGGCGCCTACGTCTCGGGGATGCTGGTTGAC
>JAKALX010000101.1 GCA_021823905.1 Chloroflexota bacterium
GCGACGACGAAGACCTTCCCGGCGAGAAGAACGTTCGTCGCGCGGATGATACCGTCGATGGTCGACTGCCCCGTGCCGTAGCGGTTGTCAAAAAGGTGCTTCGTGTCGGCTTCGTTGATCGCCACGATCGGGTAGCCGAGCGCGCCGTCGGCTGCCATCGCCCGGAGGCGGATGACGCCGGTGGTAGTCTCCTCGGTGCCACCAACGATACCGGCGAGCAGGTCGCGCCTGTCCTTGTGCACGGTGGCGACGACGTCGGCGCCGTCGTCCATCGTGAGCTGCGGGCCATGCTCCAGCGCCTGCTGGATGTGGCGGTAATAGGTCTCGTTGTCCTCGCCGCAGATCGCGAAGACAGGGATGCCGTATTCGTTCACCAAAGCGGCGGCGACGTCGTCCTGCGTCGAGAGCGGGTTGCTGGCGCAGAGGCGCAGGTCCGCGCCGCCGTCGCGCAACGTAACTGCGAGATTGGCGGTCTCGGTGGTGACGTGGAGGCAGGCGGTCATCCGGATGCCGTTGAGCGGCTTCTCGCGCTGAAACCGTTCACGGATGAGGCGAAGGACGGGCATTTCGCGCTCGGCCCATTCGATCCGGCGGATACCATCCTGGACGAGCGAGTGGTCTGCGATGTCGCTGGGAACGGTCATGAATACCTCGGGACGCACTGGGGGCGGAGACGGGTGAGAACTGGCGGCCACGTTGCTCCGCCGGCTCAATTGTCGGAGAGCGTCACAAAAAAGCCATCATACCGGCGGCCGCGGATAGCCGCTCGCCAGCGGCGCAACGCCGAGGCGAGGCCCGAGGGATCCTTGCGGGCCGCGCTTGCCTCGACGAGCTGGCAGACTTCCCGGTAGCCAAGGCGGTGGTAGGCCGCGACAGCCGGTGCATTCCGCGGATCGACCGTCAGCACGACCGTGTCGCAATGGGCGAGGAGGGCTTCCGTGACCGCGCTCGTCGCGGCAGTGGCGAAGCCGTGACCGCGATAGGCCGGGTGTGTGAACACGTTGCCCACGACGGCGACGCGCTCCTGGCGCGAGACGACGTGCGTACCGGCGATTGCCACCAACCGCCCTTCGTTCACGACCCCGCGGTAGACGCCGGCGTCGATATGCTCGGGCACGTAGTAGCTGGGCCCGCCCTCGCTTCCGTAGAGGCTGTTGATCCGGCGAATGTCGACGCCGCTCAGGGGCGTCGTCGCAACCGCCTCCGCCGCTTCGAATTGGTCGGCGGTCACGCTCATCCGGATCATGGGCTGCTGGTTCGCGAGCCGGTAGACCTGCTTGAGCGTGTCCAGGTGTTGTGGTTGGCAGGTGGCGTAGGTATGCGCGCTCCCCGGCTGAATCAGGAGAATCGCCGCGACGGCGTCGGGGTCGCCCATGACGAAGGTCGCGTCGCCGAGGCCGCCTCGGCTGTGCAGCACCAGGCCGGTACCCGTTGCCCCTCGCGCCCAGAACCAGCGCGTGCGCGCGAACAGGGCGGGCTCCAATTGGCCGAGCGCGTAGGCGGTGTACTCAACGCGCGGCACGAGCAGCTCGCGAATCCGTGCGGCGTCGCGAAGGGGCTGGACGACGAAGTCGAGCTCGCGTCCCACCACACCCTGCCAGCGCGCCTCGCCTGCGGCCATTACTCGATCGCCTCGTCCCATGCTTCGAAGTGGGTGAACCGCCGGAACTCGCGGTAACGCTCTTCCACCTCGTCGCGTCGCAAAGTCAGCATACGCGACGGGCCAAATCCCTCAACCTGGAACGAAGCGACGGCGGACGCATAGATGACCGCTTTCCGAACCTCGGCGGGAGTGATCTCCCGGACCGTGTCCAGGTAGCCGAGGAACCCGCCCGCGAACGAATCGCCCGCGCCGGTGGGGTCGATCACCTCCTCGAGGGGGTAGCCGGGCGCGACGAAATAGTCGTCGCCGCTGAGGTAGGCGGCGCCGTATTCGCCAAGCTTGATGAGCACGCCCTTCGCTCCTCCGGCGAGCAGCGCGCGCCCCGCCTTGGCGATGCTTGGTGTTCGAGCCAGCTCGCGCGCCTCGCTTTCGTTGACGGCGACGAAGTCCGCGTGGCGCATCGTCTCGCGTAGCTCGGGCAGTGCGCCGTCGATGAAGAACTTGATGGTGTCGACCATCGTGGCGGCCGGCGCCTTCAGCGCCTGGATGATGTTTCGCTGGAGGACCGGGTGGCCAGCGGCGAGGAAGGCCGTGGTCGAGTGTTCCCAGCCGGCGGGGAGCACGGGCTGCCAGTTCTCGTTCACGCCGACCACGGTGTAGAGCGTGTCGCGCGAATTCATGTCGTAGTGGTACCTGCAACCCCAGCGGCTCGTCTCGCCCGGCTCGGTCGTTAGCCCTGCGAGATCGATCGCCTTGCGTTCGAGGCTCGCGCGGTGCTCGGCGGAGAAGTCCAACCCGACCGCGGCGAGAAGGCGGACGTCGGTGAACAACGCGCCCGCCAGCGCGGCGCAGGTCGCCGAGCCGCCGAGGGAGTTCTTCACCTTTGCGAACGGCGTCTCGATCTCGTCGATCGCCACCCAACCCGCCACCAGCAACGTCATCGCGCGGAAACCCCCAGCCGTCGTTCGAGGATTGGAGCCAGCCGCTCGCGCGATGCGTCGGATATGGCCGGCGGCTGCGTCACCAGCGCCGAATCGAGCGTGTTCCGGCAGCCGCACGCCCCGGCCAGCGGCAGCGACTTCACGAGATGGCGAACCACCGACCGGCTCGCTTCCACGTTCTTCTGGAGGACGGCGAAAACGGTCGCAGCGTCGACGGCGTCGTGGTGCTCATGCCAGGCGTCGTAGTCCGTGACGGCCGAGAGAACGGCGTAGCAGAGCTCCGCCTCGCGCGCGAGCTTGGCCTCTGGCAGCGCCGTCATCCCCACGACGCTCGCTCCCCAGGCGCGGTACATGTGGCTTTCGGCGCGCGTGCCGAAGGCTGGGCCTTCGATCACCACGTAGGTTCCGCCGTCGTGCGCGCGGACGCCGGCGTTCGCAGCCGCGGCAAGAGCCGCGCCCCGGAGCTCGTCGCAGAATGGGTCGGCGAACGCGACATGAGCGACGACTCCGTCGCCGAAGAAGGTCGAAGGGCGCAGGCCTCGCGTGCGGTCGATGAGCTGGTCCGGTACGGCCATCTCGCCCGGCCGGTACTCCTCGGCCAGGCTGCCCACGGCCGAGACGGCCAGGACTCGTTCGACGCCGAGCGACTTCAGCGCCCAGAAGTTGGCCCGCTGCGGCAGCTCTGACGGAAGGATGGAATGCGCTCGCCCGTGTCGTGCGAGGAATGCGACCCTGCGTCCTTCGAGCGTTCCCACGCGAATGGTATCGCTCGGCCGCCCGAATGGTGTCTCGGCCGCGAACTCCTCGATGTCCATGAGGCCGGGCATCTCGTAGAAACCGGAGCCGCCGAGGACTGCGAGGTCGATTCGTTGGTTCACGCGCGGTCTCTCGCTTCCGAATGAAGCCCAGTGTACCCCGATTGGCCCGTCGTCTGCTCCGCGAAGAACGCCGCCACGCTCTGGCCGAATGGAGGCCGGGCGACGCCTCGCTCCGTGACGATCGCGGCAATGAGCTCCGCGGGCGTGACGTCGAAGGCGGGGTTGTAGGCGCCAAGGCCGCCAGGGCTCCAGCGCTCGCGCCCGAATCCGCCAACCTCGGCGTCGGCGCGGAATTCGATCGGGATGCCGGCGCCAGAAGGGCAGTCGCGGTCGATCGTGCTCGTCGGTGCGGCGATGTAGAACGGCACACCGTGGCGGGCGGCGACGGCCGCGAGACCGTACGTCCCGACCTTGTTCGCCGTGTCCCCATTCGCTGCGATCCGATCCGCGCCGGTGAGGATCGCGCCGACGCGGCCCGAGGCGATGAGCGAAGCGGCGGCGGTGTCCGGCAAGAGCGACGACGGGATTTCCAGTTGGGCCAGCTCCCAGGCGGTCAGGCGCGCGCCCTGCAGGAGCGGGCGGGTCTCCGTGGCATAGCAGTGCGCCAGGCGGCCCTGTTCCCAGGCGACGCGGATGACGCCAAGCGCCGTGCCAATGCCACCCGTCGCGAGCGCACCTGTGTTGCAGTGGGTGAGGACGCATGTCCCGGACGGGAGAAGCGCGGCGCCGAGTTCGCCAATCTGGCGGTCTTCGGCGATGCGGCTCGCGAGCAACTGGTCGGCGAACGCCCAGAGCCGCTCTACCCTGTGCGCAGGTGGCTCGGCGAGCGCGATCGTTAGCGCCTGTTCGGTTCGCGCCCGCAGATCGACCGCCGTTGGGCGCGCCGAGGCGAGGCGTTCTGCCGCCGCCGCGAGGACAGAATCCTTGGTCCCTTCCCGTTCGGCGGCGACGGCGAGGCCGGCGGCGCCTACTAGCCCGAGCAGCGGCGCGCCGCGGACGCGGAGTGAGCCGATCGCCTCGCACACGGCGTCCACGGTTGCGAGGCGGACATAACGAACGTCGTGAGGGAGATGCGTTTGGTCGAGGGCGTCGATACCCAACCCGGGAACGAAGCGCAGCGGAACGACGTCGCTCACGAGACCATTCTACCGGGGAACGCCGGTGAGGGCGGCTATCTTGTCGACGCGGTGGAACGGATCGACTGCTCGAGCTCGCCGAGATCCGTGCGCAGGCGTGCGCGTATCCCCGGATTCAGCCCGTCCAGCACCTCTTCAACGTGCTGGCGAAGGGTGTTCGACATGTCGTTGACCAGGCGGTGACCACTGTCGGTGAGCTGCAGGCGCACTGCACGGCGGTCGCCAAGATCGCGCCGGCGGGTGATGTGGCCCGCGCGTTCCAGGCGGTCAAGCACGCCTGTGACCGTCTGTGACTGCTGGGAAAGGTAGTCGGCGACGAGATGAGGCTGAGGCCGGTCGAACGAGTCGATCGCCAGCAGCGTTACGGCCTGGATGAACGTGATGTCGTGCTCTTTCCCAAGCCGTTGGTCCAGTTCGCGCACGGCGGCGTTCGTGGTGCGGTACAGACCCGTGAGCAGGCTAAGGTCCGGCGTCATGGATTCCATACGTCCATCGTAGCAGAGGGCAAAGAACAGATGTGTGTATCCTGTTACTTTGAGAGGGGCTGGTAATCCCCGGCGAGTGGCGACGCGGCTCGCGGGTTCAGTACCGCAGCAGCGACACGAGATCGTAGCCGGCGAGATGCGCGCGTCCCCCAAGGGCCGTCAGCTCGATGACGAACGCCAGCCCGGCGACCTCGGCGCCCACAAGCTCGATGAGCTTGGCCGTGGCCCGCGCCGTGCCACCCGTGGCCAGGAGGTCGTCGATCACGAAGGCGCGCGCCCCCGCCGCCAGGGCGTCGGCGTGGATGTCGAGCTGGTTCTCCCCGTACTCGAGCGTGTACTCCACGGACATCCGCGCCGACGGCAGCTTGCCCGGCTTGCGCACCGGCACGAACGGGAGGCCCAGGCGATCGGCAACCGGGCTGCCGAAAAGAAAGCCGCGCGACTCGATGCCGACAATCGCCGATGGCTGGCGCCGACTTGCCTCGTCGGCGAGATTGCTGATCGCTTGCTGGAACGCCCGCGCGTCCGCCAGCAGCGGCGTGATGTCGCGGAAGAGGATGCCCGGCTGGGGGAAGTCGGGTACGTCGCGGATGAAACGCTTGAGGTCCACGGTCGCAATTGTACGCATGGTTCGGCGCTCGCCGAAGGGGCGCCTACGCCGCGACGAACCCGAGCGACGGCCACTGTTGGCCGAACAGCGCCGCCGACGGCACCCCGAGCCAGTTGTCGATGACGGTGGCGTAAACCGAGCGGAAATCAGTCGTGAAGCTCAGATTCCCGTTGTCGACGAGCTTTGTGAGGCTCGGCTGATCACCATAGAGCCCCTTCTTCACGCCGTTTCCGAGCACGAACATCACGCTGGCGGAACCATGGTCCGTGCCGCCGTTCGCGTTTTCCTGGACCCGCCGCCCGAATTCGCTCCAGGTCAGCACCATCACGTCGTCCGCCTTCCCGTGGCTCGCCAGGTCCTCGTAGAAGGCCGTGAGGCCCTGGTCGAGCTCTGTCATCAGGCGCGCGTGGTCGGCCGTTTCGCGCGCATGCGTGTCGAACCCGCCCAGCGTGATGTGGCCAACGCGCATCCCGAGGTCTCCGACGATGGCCTCGGCAAGCACGGAGAGCCCCGCCGCAAACGACGTCTTCGGATACGCGACGGCCGGCTTGTAGGTTCCGGCCACCTGGGAAAGCAGTTTGGCGCTGCTCACGGCGGATTCCGCGGTCGTTTCGAGCAGCACGCCGTAGGGCGACTGGGCGGGGTACTGCTCATACAGCTTCATGAGCGTCGCGGTGCGCGGGTCGCTAATGGTGTCGGTGATCGTCCCGGCCTTCTGGAACCCGTAGTCGGCGACGCTCTCCACCGAGGGAATCGAGACTTTGCCAGCGCGGAGCTCCGGGGGCGTCGATGCGCCGATGTTGAAGCCGAGGAACGGGTCGTGGCTTTGTGATTCCATCTGGTCGAGCGTCCGGCCGAGCCAGCCATTTTGGAGCTTCAGATCTGGATCGCCGGCCTGCCAGATCGCCATCGACTTGAAGTGGCTGTAATTCTGGTTCGGGTACCCGACGCCGCGGACAAGCGCGAGCTTCCCACCGTCCCAGAGGCCCTTGAGGCCGGTGAGCTGTGGCGCAAGGCCGAGGCCGCTTTCGAGCGGCAGGATCTCTTCGTCCTTGAAGCCGATGGCCTTGCGCACCGAATGGTAGGTCGAATCGCCGATCGGCACGACCGTGTTCAGGCCGTCGTTCCCGCCCGCGAGCTGCACCAGGATGAGAATCTTGCCGTTCCCGCGCGCCGCGACCTCGTTCGGGTGCTGCGCCGCGAAGGCGATCGTTCCCTTCAGGAGCGAGTTGGCGGTCGTTCCGATGCTGACGAGAGCGACGCCGCCCCGGACGAAATCCCTGCGCGAAAGCATGGCGCGGTCTCCTTAGATGAGCTGGTACTCGGGGCTGCCGAGCACGAGATAAGCGACGGTAGCGGCGCGCTCGGCCGGATTCACAATGGTCCCGGCGTGGTCAGCGATGGCCTGCCGCGCGCTATCGCTCACATTCCGGTCGAGGAAGATCGCCAGCGCTCGGTCAACCATCTCTTCGACCGTTGTCGCGGTAGCGAGCGCCGGGACCGGCGGCGGAATCTTCGCCCGGCCGAACAATAGTTGGTCGAGAAAGTTCGCGCGGGCGAAGAAGGTGCTCGATGAGAGCCAGGCCGCGCCACCGGGCCAGCCGGCAACGTTCGGCGGCTCGAAGAGGATCTGGTTCATGCCCTGGACCGTCTGGTCGTTGATCCTTCGGCGCAGGTCGGGCTCCAGTTCGAGGCCGCGCATTGCGTTCACCATGAACTCGACGGGGCTGCGGACGAACGCGCGGTACGAGCGCTCGGAGTAGAACTCGTCGCTCGTCAGGATCGTCCGGACGAGCGCGCGGACGTCGTGGTTCGAGGTCTCCCACACCTGGACCAGGCTGGCGATGGTCTGGTCGCTCGGCTCGACGTTCGCGAACTTCGTGAACAGCCGCCGCGCGATGAACCGGCCGGCCGCCGGCTGCTGCATGATGACATCGACGACGTCGTCGCCGCCCCAGTTCCCGGTCTTGCCCAGGAAGGTCTTCGATCCCGTGTCGTGCTGGCGAGGATCGACGAAGAACCGGGGATCCCAGTTGGCGATGTCCTGCTCCTTGTTCCCGGTTTTTCTTGGCGGCGTGATTCGCCAGCCGGTGAAGGCGCGGGCGCTCTCGCGGATGTCCTGCTCGCTGTAGTTGCCGACGCCGAGGGTGAACAGCTCCATCAGCTCGCGGGCGTAGTTCTCGTTCGGGTGCGCCTTCACGCTTTCTATCGTGTCGAGGTAGATCAGCATCGCCGGGTCTTTGCTGACCGCCTTGATCAGGTCGTCGTATTTCGGCAAGGCCATCGAGCGAAAGAGCTCGTTCTGACGGACCATCAGCTTCGCGCGCTGGGGGCCGATCTTGCTGACCTGGCTGGTCAGGAGTCCGTGCCAGAACAACGTCATCCGTTCTTCGAGCGGCCGCGCGGTGTAGACCATCCGCGTCAGCCACCAGCGCATCAGGTCGGCTGGCCGCGGCTGGTTCAGGTCGATAGCGAGCGCGGCGACCTTCGCGTCGAGGGCCGAGTTGTCAACGGTCGCGTAGTTGAGCAGGCGGTCGGCGGCGTCTTCGCGGCTGAGCGTGGAAAACTCCTCGATCTGCGCGAGCGTCCCACCGAATCCAGCGCGCCGAAGCAAGTGCGCGGCCCGGCGCTTCGGATCGTCGATCGGCCGGTCGGGATCGGGCGGCGCCTCGGCCGGCGCGAGAGTTCCGCCCTGGTCAGCGCTGCCCGTTGCGGCTTGCTTCGGCGTTCCGCCGGACTGATAGGCGATTCCCGCGACAGCCGCCGCGCCGCCGAGAGCCGCGACTCCAGCCGCGCCGCCGAGGAGCGCCCGCCGGGTTGTCCGGCGGTGCAACAGGTCCCTTCGAAGTTCCGGTGGTTGTTCGTGCATCGTGTCCTGCGGGGCCGCTGCGGCGGCCTTCACGCAAAGACATGGAGACTGCTGGGCGGCAGGTGACGGGTAGGATGGTCCGTTCTCAGAAAAATCTTCGCCCAGGCATTCCTCGGGAGGAGTTGTCGTCCACTTTTTGGTGGATGGTACTCCTCACCCCCGAGGATGGCGCCGCCATGGATCACACCCAGGCGTTATCGCGTCGGCGAGGATTAATCGTCGAGGCCGAGGCCGCGCAGGAAGGCTGCGTTGTTCGGCTCGCGGCCGAGGAAGCTGCGCACGAGTTCGTCGCCGTCGACCGAGCCGCCGCGTTCGAGCACGGTTTTCCGGTAGTGCGCCCCGGTGGCCGGATCGAGCGGCCCGAGCTCTTCGAAGCGCGTGTACATGTCGTCTCCGAAGACGTGCGACCAGAGGTACCCGTAGTAACCCGCGTCGTAGCCGAAGAGGTGGCCAAAGCCGGACTGGAAGTGCGTTCCAGGAACGTAGGGGAATCCGGTGATGTGGTGCAATTCCCGGACGGTGGCCGTCGTGTCGCCGTCGAAGCCCGGTGAGTGGTAGGTGAAGTCGAGCGTCGCGAAGAAGATCTGGCGAACTGTGAGGATCCCCGAATCGAGGTTCTTCGCCGCGATCATCGCGTCGAGCAGCGCCTTCGGCAGCGGTTCGCCGGTCTCATGGTGCCGGGCGAAGCTGTTTAGTACGTCCGGCTCCCAGACCCAGTGCTCGAGCATCTGGGACGGCGCCTCGACGAAATCGCGTTCGGTGGCTGTTCCGCTGAAGCGCGACCGCTCGGCGCGCGTGAGTGTCTGGTGGAGGATGTGCCCGAACTCGTGGAAGAACGTCACGACCTCGCTGTGGCGGAGCAGCGACGGCTGGGTGGCCGACGGCTTCGTGAAGTTCGCGACGATCGCGCTGACCGGCTTCTGGTAGCTCCCGTCCGGCAGGCGCCGGCCCCGGCGCAGCGTGAAGGCTGCCGCGTGCCCGTACTTGTTCGGCCGCGGGAAGAGGTCCATGTAGAAGCGGGCGAACGGTTCGGGGCCGTCGCGCTCGAAGATGTCGAACGCCTGCACGTCCGCGTGCCAGCGTGGCGCGGAAGGCGCCGGCTCGTAGCGCACGCCCAGCATCGCCTGGGTGACCGCGAAGAGTCCCTCGATCGCCCTGTCCAGGGGGAAGTACTGCGCCACCTCGAACTCGTCGATGGCGTACTTCGTCTTCATCAGCTCGTTGTGGTAGAAGCGCCAGTCCCAGATGTTGATCTCGGGCGGGCCGCAACGCGCTTTCGCGGCTGCGCGCAGACCCTCCATGTCGCGCGTTGCTTTGAGCGCGACCTTCTCGCGAAGGTCGCCCAGGAAGGCGTCAACGGCTTCCCGGCGCTTCGCCATGCGCGTCTCGACGCGGTAGGCCGCCCATGAGTCGTAGCCGAGGAGTTTCGCCACCTGGCCGCGCAGGCGGATCGCCTCCTCAAGGCGGCGAACGTTCTCCTCGCCCCCCTTGCGCTGGTCCTTCTCGAAGAGCTGCCGCCGCAGCTCGGTCGAGGCCGCATTCGCCATGAACGGGTGCAGCTCCGGGTAGTCGAGCGAGACACGGTATCTTGTCTCACCGGCTTCCTCGACTTTCGTCAGGTTCTCGATGTACGCGTCAGGGAGGCCCGCGGGGTCGTCG
>JAKALX010000102.1 GCA_021823905.1 Chloroflexota bacterium
GGTGCTGGTCGACGAGCACGGTGAGCGGGTGCGCTCGCGGTGGGTTGCAAACCGGGTGGACGCGATCGAGGAGGCGATCGCCGAGCTGGTGCTCGGGCTACCGGCGCAGGTGGGACTGCGGCTGGTGACCGAGGCGACCCGGTCGTTGGGTGGGGTGCTGGCACAGGTGGCGACGTCGCTGGGCCTCGAGCTTTGGCAGGTCAACCCCAAGGCGCTGGCGCGCTACCGCGAGGTGGAAGGACAGCCACGCAAGGACGACGACCGGGATGCGTGGCTGGCGGCGCGGATGTGCATGGGTGGTGTCGCGGGATGCCGGAAGGTGCTGGACCCACGGCCGGAGGAACGGGCGCTGAGTCGGTTGAGTCGGCTGCACGCTCAGCTCCAGGGCAAGCGCTCGGCCGCGCTGAGCCAGCTGCGGGCGCGGGTGCTGGACTTGGCGCCGGAAATGCTGAGTGAGGACTGGGAGGGGCCAGCGTTTCCTGGCAAGGGGATGCTGGCCGTCCTGACCCGGTGGCCGGCACTCATTGGCCTGAAGTCCGCCCGGGTGGCAACGATTGAGCGTCTGTTGCGGAGCTCGACCCGATGCGGGGAGCGCTGCCGAACGATGGCTGAGGCTCTCAAGGCGGCGTCGGCGCGGGTCCGCCTGGGCACGGTCGAGCGGGCGGTGGTCGCCATCGAAATGCGGGCCTTCATCGAGGAGATCCGCACCCTTGACGTCTCGCTGGCTGAGGTCGATGCCGAGGTCCGACGGAGCGTCGACCAGCATCCGATCGGGCGCAAGCTGTTGGCCATGCCGGCGGTCGGCTACCTCACGGCAGCGGCGGAAGTGGGCGAGATCCTGCCGCTGGCGCGCAACGTCGCCGAGGGTAAGGCTGCGACCTACGCGGGACTGACACCACTGTCGCGGAGTAGCGGAAAGATCGAAGGCCGTCCACGCTTGGCGCGCGGGGTCAACAAACACGCCCTTCGCGCCAATTACCTGTCCGCGCTGGCCGCCCTGCAAAACAGTGCGCTCGATGCGGCGTATTACCGCAAGCAGTACCAACGCCACGAAGGACACCCCAAGCCGCACGTCGTCGCGCTTCTAGCTCTGGCCCGACAGCGCTTCAAGGTCCTCTACAAGCTGATGACCACGGACGCGGCCTACGACAAGGAGATCCTCATCGCCAGTCACCTCGACCGGGAGCGCCAAAACACGAACAACGGCACACGACCGGCCTAGCCTATGCGCGCATCTAACGCCGTCCTACTCCACCTTGACTTCTGATAGAGGTACCTATGTGGGAGGAGAAGGCGTTCAACCAACACCGGTTGGCCCTCGAGGAGCACCTGGCCGAGGTCGAGGCGAGCGAGTCGCCCAAGAAGGTGAGATGGCGATAACTGGTACCGATCTCCGATCGCGGGGCGCTGTGCGGGCCTGGGAGGCGACTACGCCGGGCAGTGTGCCCCGGTCGGGCCGTCTGCGGGTGTGGGGTTGCTGTGTGCACGGTCGTCCTGGCGTGGGGGTGCTCGCCGGGCCTGTTGCTGAATCGCCACTGAGGAGTGGTCACAGACCGCAAAGCTTATAAAGGTAG
Organism: Chloroflexota bacterium; assembly: GCA_021823905.1. Classification (GTDB taxonomy): domain Bacteria; phylum Chloroflexota; class Dehalococcoidia; order Tepidiformales; family Tepidiformaceae; genus JAKALX01. Next base: position 1,575 of record JAKALX010000102.1, read on the forward strand.
ACGTCTCAAGAGGGTGCAGCGACCGTTGCCTGAGCACGCTAGAATGCGCTCCAGCGACGGCACACCAACGAGGTGCAGACCATGAGCATGATCTCTCGATTCCGCAACGCGATGAAGAGCACTGCCGGCAGGGCGACGCTGGCCACGATGATCGGGGCTGGTGCGCTGTTCGGTGTTGGGCGCAATGCGAGCGCGCAGACCGTGCCGCCGCCGACGCCGCAGATCGTCACGGTGCTGGGCAGCGGGAACGGCCTGAACGGGACGCGGTGGATCAGCGAGCTGCTCCTGGGGAACCCGAACGCGCAGGATGCGCACGGCAAGATCGTCTTCTACAACACCAGCCCGGGAAACGATGACACCAACCCGAGCACGCCGTATACCGTCCCGAAGTTCGGCACGCTCACCCTCTCTGACCCCATCAAGGCGGCGGGCTTGTCCGGGAATTGGAGCGTGAAGATCGTGCCGGAGGATGTGCCGGTGAGCGCGTCCGCGCGCACGTGGAACCAGCAGGACCGCGACGGGAATCCTGGAACGGTCACGCAGCTCTCCCAGTACGAGAACGCGACGAGCATGGACAACCTGCTCCTTGACGGCGACGCGGCGACGTTCGTCTTGCCGGACAGCACGCCCCAATCCGACGGCAAGCCGGCCTTCCGCGCGAACCTCCACTATTACACCGAGGCCGCGGTGGCCGGGGAGATCCCGCAGTTCCGCGTCACGCTCTTCGACCGCTTCGGCAACTACGTGAACGAGACCCTCGTGACCGGCGCGGACCACGCGCACGGACAGATCGTGAACGTCGTCCCCACGCTCTTCGGGCGCGACCAGGCGCCCTACGACCGCCTCCTCATCACGCCCAACAACACGCCAGGCTACCGCAGCAAACTCCGCATCATCGCGACGCCCGTCCAGAACAACGAGGACCTCTCCGGCTTCGACGACGGCGGCGTACAAGAGGCGAGCGTGGAGAAGCTCGTGACCGATTCCAGCTTCCAGGTCGCGCCCGGCACGGTCGAAGCCAACGACACCTTTGCCTATCGGCTCCACGTCAAGAGCGCGCCCGGCACCACCATCACCGGCTGCGCCATCACGGCGGGCATCCAAGGTTATGTCCCCGGGAACGGCACCAACGACTTCACTTGGGAACAATCCAGCACCGCCACCGTCGCCGGCAGCTACCCGCTCAGCGCGAGCTGCGGCATCAAGGACCTCAACGGCGACCACACCAGAACAATTGTTGGCAACACGATGACGGTGAATCCGGAGAAGGACGGCTACGTCGCCACCTACGCCGACGCGAAAGCATTCATCATGAACAAGTTGGACCTTGTCTCGACATGGGCAAGTCACGGGCTCTTTGATGGCCAACCATATGCTCCAGCCACTTGGAAAACGGCATGGCCTCTCTATTTCGACGGCGTCGCAAATGCGTCTAACCCTGAAATCAGCACAATAGTATTCAATGATATCGGCAACACGATGACAGGAAATGACGTGCTCCTGAAACTGACAAACGGAACGCAACAGGCCATCATGGGCCTCCCCGAGCAAGAGTTCGACCAATTCCGTAATGCGGTGAAGGCGAAGCTGCCGCAGTGATATCCATGATTAACGCAAAGATCTGTTGGGCGCGAGGGGACGTCGTTACTGGAAGGTATACCTATACCGACGATACTGGTGAGGGTTTTGAGATGTTTCTCACGAGCCCGCGTGAAGGGGAGATGAGTGTCGAGTTCATCATGACTATCGTAGAGTTACGCGAATTCATCACCGTGCTTACTGATATCGCCAACGGCAGAGAGGCCTTCATCAAGGCGAAGCAAGCGGAATACGTAACAAAGGACTGTAGCAATCCTCGTCCGCCGCGACCGTCGAAGGATTAGAGCGCTATCCGTTCGTCAGGATTGTTCTTCCGGCGCGTTTGCCTGTTGCGCGCAGGTGGGGCAGTCGGGCCGTCGTTCGAACGCACGCCGTGGCATTGTGACCTGCTGCCAGCGACGCTGCCACACTTCAGCTACTTGCGTACCTGGCACCTCTAGTACATGACACCCATGGCCCTACCGCCCAGCCACAATACTGTCAATAAGCGTGGACGTGGTACCTAAGGGAGGGCAACCTAGCCGGTCTACCCGACACCGATTTTGCTCTTCGCTAGTAGCAGAGGTCGCAGGCCAGGCGGTTTGCACTCATGATGATCTGCGCTGCACCCCGAAATGCCGGGTCGGTCCATTCCTCCTCGGTTCTTGCAGCGATTAGGATATGAGAGGGCACGTACCCCACCGGGTTCTGCCTCTCGCACGAATCGAGCCAACTCAGCCAGAGTTCACCTGCGGCAACCTCCCCTTCACATTCCACCCCGAAGTAGTCGGGGAGATGAACGTCGATGGCACCCAGCGACTCATCGAGGCTGCTTCCCTCGCTTCGCAATATTGCATCAACCGGGGCGCGCCCAGCAGCCGCGATTCCCGCCTGAAGGAAACAGATGACGTCCATGATTATCCGGTTCAGTTGAGGCACCGAGGCGCGTGCGGCGGTATGCCTGAGAACGGTTTCGATCTTCGCCATGCTCGCGCCCGCGGAGTCGGAGAGCAAGATTGACTTTTCGCGAACCGCTTGCGTCGAGCCGCCGCCTTTTGCAACCGCGTCCAGCGAAAGGGGCGTATATGGCAGCAGCATCCAGTCGCCCAAGACATATTGCGGAAGATACACGGCAGCGAATTGGCGGCGTTTCCCCCCCCTCGAAGCCTTATGACCGACGCTCGCGTCATGTCCCTCACCCCAGGACCGAAACGCGAAGTCCAGCTCGTCATAGGGTTCGTCAAATGAGCGCTCGGACGAGGGGGCGACCTTCACGTGAGTTCCGCGGTAGTCGTCCTGAGCATAGTATTGCGCAAAGAAGTAGCAGAGCGTCTCGATGCTCAGGATCCGGAAACTTTGTGCGATTGTGCGAATCACACTCAGGTGGGGCGCAAGGGCCTTTTCCAACGCGGCGAGGGCCCCGGGAAACCTACTGAGACTTTGAAGGGGCGAATCGGCAGCGACAGACACCTGAAGTGGACGTCCGATAGCTGCGAGCTCTGCATTGCCCAGAGGCGCCACAGTTTCCACGCATCTGTCTCCCCAGAGGACTGCCGCCAATTCGAGGTACCGATTGGCGATCATGGTGAGCTTCTGGCTATTGATTGCGCCCTTCTTTTGATACGGAACAATCGCATGCACGCGCACTGTGGCACCAACGCCCTCATAAAGTCGTTGCCGTCTATCTTGACAAAGTCGCAGTCCTGCTTCGATCTCGTGGTCGGTTAGGTCGAAACGCTTAAGGGAACGGTTATAGCTAATCCAGGAGACGTCTGCGAGCAGTACATGTAGGGGAACGCGAAGCGCTTGACCGGCACGCCACGCTCGCCCAATGTCCGCCAAGAGGAGGATGGAATCATCGATTGCGCTGAGGCCGTGCGCCAAGAGGACTGCTGCGGGATCGGTTCTCGCGAAGTTCTTCAACCTCGTTTCGACGCCAAGTGCGTCCCACACCTTCCACGCATGGTGCGCGGGCTCCCTTGGGCCATCGTCGCTCCTGGCTTGGCGCTGTTCGCCAAATGCTAGGAATGACCACTTACCCAGTAACTTCTCTGGGAACGCCAGAAAGAGCGCTTCCGGCGCAGGGCTCGGTGACTGCCTCTCGTCACCGCCACGACGGAGCGCCTCGAATAGATGTGCCCTGAATGACGCGCCCTCCTGCCTTACCGCGACGCTCTTCAAAAGACCCTTCTTCTGTCTCTCGGCAGCTGCGAGACGAGTGCGGATCCGCCCTCGGGCGAGTTCCGCCGCTGCTCTCAGATCTAGCATCTCCCACCTACCTCCATTTGAGCTGGCCCGATTCCCTGGACAGACAAGTGATCTTACTCGTGCTTCGTCTTTGATGGAAGCCTCAGTTCGGTTGGCGTTGCGGTAACCTGTACCAGTCGCATCGGTACCACATCGGTACCAGGTGCGCAGAAGTTGAGAGAGTCCATCCACTTGGCTGGCATCGGGAGAATGCAAGGGGTGACGGCGATCCTTGTCTCACCATTCTTTAGCGCTGAGTCGATGCGGCCTTGCGCGCCTCGGCATTGCAACGACCGGGGGCGAGTTGACGAGGGCGGGAGGCCACGATGGGCGAGGCGGATGCACTACGATTGGTGGAGGCTGTGCGCGCGGCGTGCATCACCGCCGTCGAGCAGGTCTGGGAGGAGGCCGGTGCCCGCGCCCCCTGTGCAGAGGGTCGCTGGGAGCTGGCGATCGATACGATAGAAGCGCTTGATAGGACCTCCAGGTATCCCATTGGGCCTCTTGCGTGGCAGGCGTTCCGTGAGCGCAAGTCGGAGCGGCGCCGGGGAATCGGCGAAACCGCGGCTCTCCGCCGCGGGGCGGGACATGCCAGCCGCACGGTCGTCGCACGTGTGGCAAGGGGCCTGCGCACGGGGCATCTGACGTCCCGTGCACCAACCCAGCATTTGCAGCGCTCGCGGAGAGGATCGGGCAAACGCTGACGAGCCGGGCGAGTTCATCCGGGCGACAATAGACGAAATGGGATACCTGGAGGCACCTATCAATGCAGTCGCCTATTGGGTCTACCCCCGACAACAATGGGCAACCGGCACCGATTGCGTTACCATGATACTCGTGCCTGCGACGGCCAAAACGACCGCCCCGATTGCCTCGCCGCCGCCCTCTTCGGAGGCCGCACGCGCTCGGATGCTGGCTTGCCGGCCCCGAGACAGTGGGCCAGAGGCTGCCTTGAGGTCAGCACTCCACCGAATGGGCCTGCGGTTCAGGGTGGACTCGCAGCCGTTGCCCGGGCTGCGAAGGCGCGCCGACATTGTATTCGGGCCCGCACGCGTAGCGGTGTTCGTTGACGGTTGTTTCTGGCACGGTTGCACTCGACACGGCACCTGGCCAAAGGCGAACGGAGAGTTTTGGCGCCGGAAGATCGAAGCCAATAGGGAACGGGACAAGGACACTGGTCGCAGGCTTCGGGAGGCGGGCTGGCTTGAAATCCGTGTCTGGGAACACGGGTCCGTTGCGCGGGCCGCGGAGCGGATCTACCGTATCGTTATGACGAGAAGGCGCTTATCCCATAGAGGGCCAGAACAGTCGGTGCATCCGAGGCACAGCAAATGAAAGGCTTCGCGGCTGTTGATCTCTTCTGCGGCGCCGGTGGGATGACCCACGGGTTCCTACAGGGCGGCATGCGTGTAGTTGCCGGCGTCGACATTGACCCTTCGTGTAGATTCCCTCTCGAGGCTAACAACCTCGGAACTCGCTTCGTGGAACAGAGCATAGAGACGCTCACAGCAGGCGAGTTGGCCGGCCTGTATCCACGCGGCGTCGTTCGCGTGCTTGTCGGATGTGCTCCATGTCAGCCGTTTTCGAAATACGCCCTCCGTGATGGTCCAGACGAGCGATGGCTGCTGCTCTACGAGTTCCTGCGGCTGGTTCGCGGCGTTCGCCCTGAGGTAGTGAGTATGGAGAACGTCCCCGAACTCAAGACGCAAGCCCATCCGGCGTACTGCGATTTCGTCGCAGGCCTTGAACAGCTGGGATACCAGGTTTGGGACGACGTAGTCCGGTGCGCAGACTACGGTGTCCCCCAGGCTCGTCGGCGGCTAGTGTTGATCGCAGGAGCATCTGGGCATGGCATCCAGTTGGTCCCGGCGACGCACGCTCGCGCGTTGACTGTGCGAGATGCGATAGGCCATCTTCCACCGATTGAGGCTGGGGGTGGTTCGCCGCCGTACGATGTCATCCACATGGCGTCGCGGCTCAGTCCGACGAATCGGGAACGGATCCGTGCGACGCCGGAGGGCGGTAGCTGGCGGGATTGGCCCGCCTCCTTGCGGTCACCGTGCCACGTGCGAGACTCGGGCCGATACTACGGGAGTGTTTACGGCCGAATGACATGGGACCGACCTGCACCGACGATAACGACACAGTGCCACGGGTATGGCAACGGGCGCTTTGGTCACCCCGAACAGGATCGCGCCATCAGTCTGCGCGAAGCCGCCCTGTTGCAGACCTTTCCTCCGGGCTACACATTCGTCGCCCCTGGCGAACGGCCCGCCTTCAGGCAGGTGGGCCGGCACATCGGAAATGCCGTGCCTGTTGCCCTAGCGAAAGCGATCGCGACCAGCATCACGGAGGCATAGACCGCTCGAACCCGCGCGCTTCGAGGTACTCCGCAAAGCACCTAATCAGCTCCCGCAAGTACCGCACTACGGCAGCCGCCCAAGTACGCAAATCGCGTACCGAAACTGACCTGCCACAGTCCCCGAACGATGATTCGCCATGTGCGAGCTCGTTACGCCTCCTACAGATCAAGCCAAGGGTCCCTTCATCATCCACCACATGGCGCTTGACACCTTCTTCGACCGACCGTCGAACCGCCAGTGGGACCCCGAATTGCCTTGCGACCTTCTCGATCTGTCGGTCGTCGAGGTTCCCGCCGGGGAGCGACGGCCTGAAGTCGATCGCACGCCGCCCAACGACGTGCTCGCAGATCTCCAGCAATAGCTGAATCCGCTTCTCTTGGGACAGCAATTCCCCGGCGCGACCCTCGTGGTCGAGCCAATGCATCCGCCACTCCTCTGCCAGGCGCTCATACACGACGCTGCCATCTCGAATCTCGTCTGCGACTCTCGCAAGGCAAGCAGTGACGGTGGACTCAACGAGGTTGTAGAGGTGGAGGAATACGCTGCCCTTGAGCACATGACGCGTCGTGGTGTCGACGGCCCGACGAGCCTGCCCGTTCCTTGCAACGAGTTCGGCACCCGAGTCCTCCAGAAAGCGCAATGTTGTCAGATAGTACGCCACCTCGAAACTTCGCTGGCGGAATTCCTGTCGGATCTCTTGCATGGCTTCAGTCCCTGGACGGAATGCAGGCCGCCGCTTCCTCGCGCCGACCCATAAGCATGAATTGGCTGTATTCAGTTCGATTCAGGATTCGGCTGCGCACATTCGCCGCGCTTGAGGTGGTCAGCTCGAAGAAATCATCTGACACAATCCACTCCTTGGGATCGATCGTAGGTTTCTGGCGGAGGAACTGGGGTTCGCGGCGCGCCGCGAGCCATACACCAACGGCGATGGCATCGAATCGCACGCGCGGGGTGGCCTTCGATGTGGCCTTTTTCCGGAATCCATACGGAAAGTAGCTCTCAACGAACGCCATCACTTTGTGAAACCGCTCGCGGTACTCCTCGACTACCCGCGGGTCTGCCAATGCGCGCTCGTTGGCCCGCTGCAACCACGATTTCAGGAACTCGCTGATCCTGTCACGATAGTCGGCCAAGCCGTTTGGCACAGCATCCCCGAAGGCAAAGAACCGTGTGATGAGCTCCTCTCCCTCGCGCTTCCTTCTGGCCGCCTCAGACATGGGACACAGGCGCAAGAAGCGCTCGTCGGTGGCCAGTTTGTCTAGGAGGTCCGTAACGGGGCCCATGACCGAGCCGCGGCGCGTCTCCACTGGCTCCGCGATCAGCGAACCTGTGTTAATGCGATCGAAGAGGTCCCGGCGGTCGTCCTCCGAGGCCTTCTGGGACAAGACCACGGAGCGGATCGTACGGTTTCTCAGGCGCCGCTGCTGTGCCTTTGGGAGGTTGGAGTAGCTGAAGCCGTCCAACTCGGAGAGGCGCTCTAGACCCACTAGCACCAGCTCGTCGTTCAGGAATGCCTTGCAGGTGCTGAGCCGTTGCATCCCATCCACGACCTCGAGACGCCCATCCTGGATATCGGCAAAGAAGAGAAACGGGATTGGGAGGCCGATCAGTAGGGACTCGATGAACCGCGATTGACGGCGGTCATCCCAGCGGAATCGTCGCTGGTAGGCAGGGACGAAAATGTCGTCGTCCTCACCGCCGGCCCCGAACTTCTGAACGAGGAGTTCGATCGTGAACTCTTTGGTGTCGTAGTCCAGAATCCTCTGGCTCGTCTCGAGCTGCTCCATAGCCGCCGAGTTCTGCTCCTCGTCAGCCCCATATGTATCCTCGTAAAGCATTCGGAACCTTCCCTTCTCATTGCCGCCCCTGCCCTGGGCCATTATGGCGTATAATAGGTAACACGTATCCCATTCAGTCCATCCTGTATTGAGGTCAGGGTCGCGTTCTTGCCGTGTCTTGCCACCCGCGTTAGCAGACTCTGCCCCGCGGGCGGCCCGGCCCTCTTGCCGAATTCAGATGTTGAATCGGTACCGGGTATCGCCATTTCACCTTGTGGTCAGGACAGCGGTCGGTTTCCGTACCGCTCGTAGGTATCGCCCTACTCGACCGCCGCTTCCCCGACCTGCCCGCGCAGTCTGTTGACGTCCTTCGCGGGGGGGGCGCCGAAGTAGCGGCCGTACTCGCGGCTGAACTGGGAGGCGCTGGCGTAGCCCACGTTGCGGCTCGCGATGCCCGCGTCCATCAATTTCGCCAGCATCAGGCGGCGGGCCTCCTGGAGGCGCAGTGTCTT
>JAKALX010000103.1:0-1843 GCA_021823905.1 Chloroflexota bacterium
TCCGGTCAGTTCCCTAAGGTAGGCCACCCCTGGCGGCGAGCCTGCGTCTCGCACGAGGCACCGGCAAAACCCTTAGGACACTGTGGAGTCTAGCGCCGTTCCTAGGTAAGCGTACTGGGGCTAACCCTGATATCCACTCGAATTATCCTGCGCGTCGATCCCGCGTCGACCCGACGGCCGGGCGAAAGTCCGCCCACCCCGGGCTCGGCCACGCGAACCGGCGCGGCTCCGCCGGCGAGAATCCTAGATGGTGACGAAGGCCCGCTCGACATGGTCCGCCTCGGAGATCAGGTGGATCTCCGAGCGGATCGCCATGAATGATTGCGAGTTGGCGTGCCGCTCGGCGACGGCCTCGTCCCGATAGATGGCGATACGCGCGATCTCAGAGCTGTTGTCGCTGGGCCGGAGAACGTAGCAGTCGACAAGGCCCTCCTGCTCCCTGGAAAGCTCGTTCAGTTTTCGCATCAACTCCTCAAGGCGTTGCTCCTGGCCGCGCTGGGGGTGAGCGATAGAAAGGCGAACGTAGGGCATGGGCTGACCTCTCCGGCTGCAACCGGCGCATCATAGCGGACTGCTCATCCGAGGAAAAGGAAAAGCCCCCGTGGAGCGGGGGCCTGCAATCCTTGCGGTTGATCGGAATCAGAGTCGCAGTTTACCGTGCGACGGCTGGCGGCGGCGCTGGCGCTGCGGCAACGCCGCTTCCTCGGCAGCCAGATCGACCGGCGGGCTCGTGAGGACTTCGTGCACGTAGCCGCACATGATGCAGCTGCCGTATGTGCCGTGCCAATCGCGCTCGACGATTATCGAGCCGCGGCACTTGGGGCATGACTTGGGTGGGGCTTCCTGCAAAGCCGGCATATGGTCTCCCTCCTACATCTCAAGGCAATGAATCGGAACTTCGAGGACAGAAAAAAAGGCCCCGAAGCGGACTACCTGTCCGCAAGGCCTTCCTGCTGCCGACGGGGTTAGCTGACGGGTTCGGGCGGAAGGACGCCCTATCGGCCTGGCGGGGACCCGGCCGAATTCACCCCTATGGTGGTTCCCCCGTTGCGCCTGCCGGCGCATTTGGCAGATCGTGCACCTGGAACCGAGCGCAGTTATGAGCAACTGGTGCCCACTTGCCGACGCTAACAAGTTCGTAACAGAGGTGTCAACCCCTGCTTGCGATTTCCATCACAAATTTACCGGCCGGTTAGCATAACGCTCGCCGATCCAGCCGCCAGGCCCACCGGACCGGATCTTTCTAGCCCTCGGGCCGCAACTCGCCTTCGAGAAGGCCCATGACGACAACGTCCTGGTAGCGCCCGTACTTGTACACGGCCTCGCGCCGCCGGCCCTCCTCCGTGAATCCGATCTTCTCGTAGACATGCCGCGCCCGCTCGTTCCCGGCATACACGTCGAGCTCGATACGGTGCAAGTTCATCATCGCGAAGCCGAAGCGGCAGAGCGTCCGCATGGTGTCCGTGCCATAGCCGCCGTTCCAGTACGCCTTGTCGCCCAGGGCGATGCCAAGCACCGCCGACCGGTTCTCGGGGCTGACGCGCTCCAGTCCGCAGCCACCGATCAGCCGCCTGTCGGCCAGCGTCTCGACGGCGAAGCTCGGGTGCTCGTAGCTGATGTGGCTCACGCGCTCGATGAACTCTCGCTCGTCGCGGTGCGAAAGCGGGTAGCGCATGGTCAGGTTCTCCGTAACCTCCGGGTCGTTGAACCACTGGTAGAGCAGCGGCTCGTCTTCAGGCTCTCGCGCGCGCAGGCGGATCAGCTTCCCCTCGAATGGCGATTCCACGAGTCGTTCCCTCCTCCGAAACGAAGAGGCCCACCTTTTGGGGGTGGGCAGATCGGA
>JAKALX010000103.1:1853-10037 GCA_021823905.1 Chloroflexota bacterium
GTCAGGGCCCAATGCGCCGAATGCGCGCGCCAACGCCGCACGCCGAAATGGTGTACGTGCGGTTGGTGGCGAGTGCCGGCAGCTGTCCCCAAATCATCGTGATCGAGAGACTACCCGCCCGTTTGCCAGCCTGGCAAGAGCTATCCGGCCACGCTCAACCGTCAACCGCCACGATTCGGAAGCCTTCACGGCGCGCCGCATCGACGAGCCGCTCGTCGAGCGACAGGAACTCCAGCGTGGCTGGCCGGCCCTCCGCGGCAGCGAACGCCGCCGCAAGCTGGAGAGCGTCCGCCGCGCGCAACGGATGGACGCGAAGAAACCGGCTGGCGGAATCGCGAATCGCCTCGCTGGGCCGAATCTCGCGCCACCCACGAGCCAGGCTTGCGAGCACGGCATAGGCGGCGTCCGACTCCGCGACTGTGACGCCGCCCTGGCGCCTCCCTCGTTCGATGGCCGAAGCGCACTCAACGGTCGCACCCCACCATACCCACATGTCTGCATCTTCCTGGAACTGAAGGCGGACCGGATCTGACAGCTTCTCCTCGATGAGGAGCGGCACGATCGCGGAGCTGTCCCAGAACTTCATCGGCCCTCGCGACGCTCCTCGATGAGCGCGTCGAGCACGCCGGAACTGCGGGCGGGCCGGTTGAGCAGGGGGATCGCTGGCATCCGGCCCGTTCCGCGCTTGATGACGCCGGCCCGTACCAGGCGCTCCAGTCGCGCTTCGTCGTCATCCGTGCTTAAGGCGGGCACCAACTGGGCTACCGGCCGGCCCTCGTCGGTGATCACGACCGTCTCGCCCTCGCGAACCAGCTCGATGAGGGCGCTCAACTCGTCCCGTGCCTCGGTAATCGTCGCAGTCTTCACTCGCTCAGAATACCCACTCCCACCGGCCACCGACAGCCCCGCCATCGGAGCATCAATCCAGTTGAAAGGGGCTCTCCGGATGGAGAGCCCCTTTTCCCCTTGGTCCTCGGAGCTCGTGCCTACGAAATGAACAGCGGCGCCAGCACGAGGGTAATCGTGGAGAGCAGCTTCACCAGCACGTGCAGCGCCGGCCCGGCCGTGTCCTTGAAGGGGTCGCCGACGGTGTCGCCGACGACTGCCGCGGCGTGGATGTCGCTGCCCTTGCCAACCACGTTGCCCTGGTCGTCCTTCATCCCGCCCGCCTCGATGAACTTCTTCGCGTTGTCCCAGGCTCCGCCCGCGTTGTTCAGGAAGGTCGCGAGGAGGACGCCCCCGATTGTGCCGACCATGAGCATACCCGCGACCGCGAGCCAGCCCTGGTTGCCGTTGCCTCCGAATGCGTAGCGGAAGATGACGCCCACCGCCACCGGCATGCCGACGGCCAGGATCCCCGGCGCGATCATTTCGCGCAGCGCGGAGCGGGTGGTGATGTCGACGGCGCGGGCATAGTCGGGCCGGACCTCGCCGGTCATGATGCCGGGGTTTTCGCGGAACTGGCGCCGCACCTCTTCGATGATGCCGCCGGCCGCCTTGCCCACGGCGCGAAGGGCGAGCGAGCTGAAGAGGAACGTCAGCATGACGCCCAGGAGCGCGCCGACGAACACCTCAACCTTGCCGAGGTTGATGGGCATGATCCGCGGCAGAGGGAGCGGTGAGCCGGTGATGCCCTTCGCGTCCGCCGCCGTGATCTTCTTGTCCTTGATCTGCTTGTCGAGGATCGCCTGCGTCTCGTCCGTCCCCGCCGTCGTGAGCGAGTCCTTCACAGTCTGGTCGATGGTCAGGGCATCGACCGTCTTGACGTAGTCGCTAACCGCCTTGGCCTTCTCGGTCTTCACGTCGGCGCCAGGCGGAACAAGGTCGATGTTCTGCGCCAGCGATACGTAGCGGCTGCTGTCATCGTGGGCGATCTTCCCGTACTCCACGCGCACTTCGTCGAGGTAGGCGGTGAAGAGCAGGAACGCGGCGAGGGCAGCGGAGCCAACTGCATAGCCCTTGGTCAGCGCCTTCGTCGTGTTGCCCACGGCGTCGAGAGCGTCGGTGATCTCGCGCGCTTCAGGCTTGGTGCCCGCGGCCATCTCGGTGATGCCGCCGGCGTTGTCGGTGATGGGCCCGAAGGTGTCCATGGCGAGTACGTACGCCGCCGACATGAGCATGCCCATCGTCGCGACAGCCGTCCCGAAGACGCCGGTCGAGATGGTGCTCACATTCGTGAGGTCGGCCTGCTTGCCCAGCGTGAACGAGACGACGAGCGCAATGCCGACCGTGATGGCGGTGACCGCCGTCGTTTCGAAGCCAACGGCGGTTCCGATGATGATGTTCGTCGCCGCGCCGGTGCGGCTTGCGCGGGCGATCTCCTGGACGGGGCGCCAGGCGCCAGCGGTGTAGTACTGGGTGATGTAGACAAACGCGATGCCTGTTGCGATGCCGACGAGGCCGCAGAGGAAGAACCAGTACCAGACGTCTCCGAGCATCGCGTAGGTCGTGACACCGAGCCCGATGATGCTGAGGAAGGTGATGACCCAGTAGCCGCCGTTGAGGGCGCCCATCGGATCCTTGATGCGCGACGCCCAGAACGGGACCGTCAGCATGCCGAGGATCGTCGCGAACACGCCGAACGAGCGCAGGACGAGCGGGAACAGGATCCATTCGACCCGGCCGGTGGCGGTGAAGATCGCGACGCCGAGGATCATGGCGCCGATGTTCTCGGCGCTCATCGATTCGAACAGGTCGGCGCCGCGGCCCGCGCAGTCGCCAACGTTGTCGCCAACGAGGTCCGCGATAACGGCGGCGTTTCGCGGATCGTCCTCGGGAATGCCGGCCTCTACCTTGCCGACGAGGTCGGCCCCGACGTCAGCCGCCTTGGTGTAGATACCGCCGCCGAGCTGGGCGAAGAGCGCGACGAAGCTCGCACCGAAGCCGAAGCCGACGATCAGGAAGGGCGTCTGGTCGATCGGGTGCCCGAGCACCTTGCTGTAGATGGCGAAAATGCTGGACACGCCGATGAGGCTGAGCGCCACGACGAGGAAGCCGGAGACAGCGCCGCCGCGCAGGGCGGTGTTGATCGCGTCGGAAAGGCTGTTCTGCGCCGCCGACGCCGTCCGCCCGTTGGCGCGAACCGCGATCGACATGCCGATGTAGCCGGAGAGCCCGGAGGCCATCGCGCCCACAATGAACGCCACGCCCGTCAACAGGCCCGTCTCGGCCGACTCCTTGAACACGCCGACGATCACGCCGACGACCACCGACGTGACAACGGCCAGGATGCCGATGGTGCGGTACTGGCGATTGAGGAAGGCATTGGCGCCTTCCAGGATGGTGCCCGCGACTTCTTGCATCGTCTCGGTGCCCTTGTCCCGCTTCAGGACATCGAATGCCAGCCAGACTGCAAAAAGGACCGCGGCGGCACTCGCCAGCGGGATCATGATCTGCGCCAGGAGCATGGAACTCTTCCCCCTCCGAATAGCTGTCGCGGCCCCGTGCATCGCTGAGACACACGAAGCCGCCGGCCGCCCTGACTGACGCGCCGAAAGCGACCGGAGTCTATCAGTGCCTGCAACTACGGAAAAACGCGTTGACCTTCGAGGCTCCGCGAAGGCCCGGGATTGATCCCGGGCCTTCGTTTGTCACGTCGTTCGTTGGTGTTACTCGAACGAAATCACCGAGCGATTGACTTCGCCGTTCTTGAGCGCGGCATACGCCTCGTTAATCTGGCCGAGCTTGTAGCGGCGACTGATGAGCTCGTCGATCTTGAGCCGCTTCTGGCGGTAGAGCTCCATGAGCCAGGGCATGTCGAACGTCTGGCGGGTCGAGCCATAGAACGAGCCGATGATCCCCTTCTCGCCGAGGAACTGCGCCCCGGGAACGGACACCATGGCAGTCACCGGGATCATCCCAACCACCACGGCCCGGCCACCGCGCTTCGCCATCGCGAAGCACTGCTCGGCTGTCTTGGCCAGGCCGATCGCCTCGAAGGCGAAATCCACGCCGCCACCCGTGAGCGCCTGGACCTGTGCAACCGCGTCGCCCTTGGAGCCGTCGACGATGTCGGTCGCCCCGAATTCTCGGGCGGCGGCCAGCTTGTTCTCGAGCAGGTCGACGGCGATGATCTTCGACGCGCCGGCAAGCTTCGCTCCCTGGATGATGTTCAGGCCAACACCGCCGGCGCCGACGACCGCCACGGTTGAGCCCACCGGGATCCTGGCAGTGTTCGTCACGGCGCCGACGCCCGTCATCACGGAGCAGCCGACAAGGCAGGCGGCCTCCATCGGCACACCGTCAGGCACCTTCACGCAGGCGTTCTCATGCACGAGCTGGTACTCGGCGAAGGCCGACATGTTGGCGAACTGGAAGATCGGCTGACCCTTGAGCTTGATTCTGCCGACGCGGCCGAGCGACTGCTGGTTGTTGCAGAGGTAGGGCTTCCCGACCACACAGTTGTCGCACGCCCCGCAGGAGGTAACGAAGGCCACGACGACGCGGTCGCCCGGCTTCACCTTCGAAACCGCGCTGCCCACCTTCTCGACGACACCGGCCGATTCGTGACCAAGGACGCAGGGAACGGGATAGGGATATGAGCCCTCCATGAAGTGGAGGTCTGAGTGACACACGCCGCTCGCGCTCGTTTTCACCAGGACTTCGTTGGCCTGGGGATCGTCGACGTCGATGTCTTCGATAACCAGGGGCTGGTTGACGCCGTACATCACGGCAGCTTTCATCGAGTGCTTCGCCTCCTTCTGTTCAGGCGGGGAATTGTTTTCCGCGCGGCAAGACCGTGTCAAACCGCGACGAATCGTTCCAGGAAGGTTGACCTTACGCGCCGCACACACTGCCGCTTTCCACTCGGCGGCCGGTGCGCAATGGGCGATTGTCAACGGCATCTCCACAATCAGCAATCAGCATGGAACGGCGCCGGATGCCCCTGTAGACTCGCGCGGAAACTGGAGGTGCGCGCTTGGATATTCGCGGGGCAGTCACGATCGTCACCGGCTCGGCGACGGGGGTCGGAGCGGCGGCCGCGAAGCTGCTCGCCTCGAAGGGTTGCAACGTCGTCGTGAACTACACGAAGAGCGAAGCGGAAGCGAAGGAGACCGAGGCTGCGTGCCGGTCTCTTGGCGCGGAGACGCTCCTCTGCCAGGCCGACGTGGCAAAGGACGAAGACTGCCGGCGCATGGTTGCCGCCGCGATGGACCGCTGGGGCCGGGTCGACGGGCTGATCAACAACGCCGGCACCACGCAGTTCGTCAACCACGCCAACCTCGAGGGGCTCAGCGCCGACGACTTCCATCGCATCTACGCCGTCAACGTCATCGGCCCATTCCAGATGACGCGCGCCGTCGTTCCCCACATGAAGGCGGCCGGGCGGGGCGCGATCGTGAACGTCTCCTCGATCGCGGGCGTCATGGGCGTGGGCAGCTCCGTCGCCTATACGGCGTCGAAAGGGGCCCTGAACACGATGACGCTCTCCCTGGCCCGCGTGCTCGGTCCCGAGATCAGGGTCAATACCGTCTGCCCGGGCTTCATCCAGGGCCGCTGGCTGCGCGGCGGCATGGGCGACGAAGCGTACGAAGCGGCCGTCGCGATGCAGGAGCGCACGACACCACTGCACCGCGCTGGAACGCCCGAAGACATGGCCGAAGCCGCCGTCTGGTTCATCGAAGGAGCGACGAACGTCACGGGCGAGATCCTCATCGTCGACGCCGGAGCGCACCTCGCGGGTGCGCCGTTGATCGCGCGGTAGCGCGCCCCTCCAGTCATGAAGGGCGGGAGCGGAACTCGCCAGCGGAGCGCGCTGCCTATCGCCGCCACAGTGGCAGGCGGCGTCTTGCTGCTCGTGGCCGGTCTTCGCGCCGCGCCTGCGGCCGCGAGCCAGCTCCTGACCAACCCCGGGTTCGAAAGCGGCTCCAGCGGCTGGGTCGCTCATAATGCGACAGCGTCCGCGACAACGCACGCTGTCTCCGGCAGCGCGCTCCACCTCACGGGGAGTGGTTCGTTCTCGCTCGATCAAATGGTCAGTGCCGAGCCTGGCGCCACGTACAACGCAAGCATCCAGGCGAGCGGCTCCGGCTCCGCGGCCATCCACCTCGTGTTCTATGACGACGGACTTGGCGCACCGAAGCCCTTCGAGCCACACGGCCCAACCTTGCTCGGACCCGTTTATACGGTCCTGAGCAACAGTGTCGTAGCCCCGTCGTGGGCTGCCTGGGTGACGTTTTCCGTAGTCTTCGTCGATTCCTCGGGCGCCGACGTAGACGAAGCCGCGCTCGTCGAAACGGCGGCTCCGCCGACACCGACCCCAACCACGGCGCCCACGGCGACCCCAACCGCAACCGTTACGAAGTCGCCCGCGACACCGGGGGCGACAGCCACGCCTGTCGCGACCGACACCCCAGCGCCCGGCGCCACGCCGACGCGAACGCCTGCTTCTACTCGAACTCCGACGCCAACAAAGACTCCGGCGCCAACGCACACTCCCACGCCGCGGAAACAACCGACCGCCACCAGAACCCCCACGCCAGCGAAGGCGGCCGCCCGCACCGCAACGCCGAAGCGGGAATCAACGCCGATGCCGACGCCCGCAGCCGGCTCATCGAGCAGTACGTTTGGGGGCCTTCTTCGAAACGGCGACTTCGAGGACGAAGACAACGGCAAGCCCGCCGGCTGGAGCAAGTATGGCGGGACGATGAGCCTCACGAGCGAGGCCTACGGCGGCGCCTGGTCGGCCATGCTCGAATCGGACACCAGCTCCACGAAGTGGCTCTATCAGGCGGTAGGAGTCGATCCGGCCACCTGGTATGAAGCGAGCGCCATGGCCCGGGCCGAGGGCGGCGAGGTCTTCATCCGCGTGAGCTGGTACGCCTCCAACGACGGCAGCGGGACGATCCTGGATTCCGCCGACAGCAACATGAGCAGTTCCAATACGTGGACGCCGCTGTCGACCGGCGCGGTCCAGGCGCCCGCGCGCGCCAATTCGGCACGTGTGCGCCTCATGTTGCGACCGAGCGGAGGCGCAAGAGCCGTTTTCGACAACGCAGAGTTCGTCGAGATGATCGCTCCAGACTCCCCCAGCCCTTCGGCCGCTCCACCCGACCCGTCGCCGTCGGAGGACGAACCATCAGCAGCGGCGCACCCCCCGCGTGCGTTCCCCGCATCGCCGGCGCAACTCGACGCGTCCCTTTCCCCGAGTTCAACGCAGGCCGAGCCAGGGAGCCCGCTCACCTTCCGACTCTCCGAAGTCCTCAGCGATCCGGCGGCGCCCGGCCACGACACGGCATGGGAATGGGTCGAGCTCGTGAACATCGGCGACGGCCCGCTCGACACCGCCGGTTGGCGGATCGGCGACGGTGCACACTGGGACGTGCTCCCGTCGGTCGAAGTCCCGGCCGGCGGCTACGTCGTGGTCGCGGCGAAGTCCGCCGCCGTTTCGGCTGCGCTCGTGCTTCGCGTCGGCGACGGCGAAATCGCCGACGGGATTCGAAACGGTGGCGACTGCCTCCGCCTGCTCGCGCCGAACGGCGAGGAAGCCGACGCGGTCTCCTTCGGCGACGACACCTCGATTTTCGAGCCGGCGCCGCCCGCACCGCCCGCCGGGGCCTCGCTCGGAACGCGCGCTGCCCTCGCCGAGCCGGCAGCCGAGAACTGGGCCGTCACCGAGCGCCCGACGCCCGGCGAGCCGAACACGTTTCCGGATCCAAGCGGCCAAAGGACGGAGCGGCAACCGGTCGTTCCGGCCGGCCCAGGCTACGAGCCACCGACATCGACATCAGCGCGCGCCGGAAGCGGCTGGAGTACGCTCACATTGGGAGCCGCCGCGTCTGCCCTGCTGCTGGTCTCGGCGAGCTTCGCCTTCGCCATGCGCGAGTTGAGACGGAGGCGCTCCCGGGGGTAATCAACGTGGCCGTCGAACGCCTGCAAAAGATCCTGTCGAACGCCGGAGTTTCGTCGCGCCGTGTCGCCGAGGAGCTCATCCTTGCCGGCCGGGTCTCCGTGGACGGCGAGGTGCTCCGGACACTCGGCGCCCGCGCCGACCCGGACGTCAACGAGATCACCGTCGACGGCGTACCCGTCATCCGTGAGCGCTACCGGTACTTCGCCCTCAACAAGCCGGCCGGGTTCATCACCACCGCGCACGACGAACGCGACCGCGAGACCGTCCTCGACCTCATCCCGGTCGGCGACGTCCAGCTCCACCCGGTGGGCCGGCTCGACCGCGAGAGCGAA
>JAKALX010000104.1 GCA_021823905.1 Chloroflexota bacterium
GATGTGGGCGAGGTGCTCGTCCTTGAGGCCGAATCGCTTGTCGTACTCGTCGCCGAGGCGCCCGAAGAGCTTCGGGAACGGGTAGCTGATGCCGGCGGCCTCGCGCTCGTACCAGGCTGCCGTGCCGAGAAAATCGCCGCCGCGGCCCGAGTCGACGGTTTTCATCTGCTCGAGTCCGACGACCATGGCGAGGTCGTACCGGCCGGCTTCGATCTCCGCCGAAGCGGCGAGAAGCGCGATCGAGCCGGAGGCGCAGGCAGCTTCGTGGCGGCCCGTCGGCAGGCCCGAAAACGCGGGGTGGGTCTCGACGAGGAATGCGCCGAGGTGGCCCTGCATGGTGTAGAGCTCGGCCGCGAAGTTGCCGACGTGCCCGACCTGGACGTCCTCCGGCGGGATCTGAGTCGCTTCGAGGGCGCCGGTCACAACCTCGTTGAACATCGCGGAGATGTGCTTGTTCTCCTTGGTCCAGTTGCGGGCGAAGTCCGTCTGGTAGCCACCGAGCACGAAAACAGGTTCAGTCATGGTTCGCGATCCTCCTGATTAGCCGGCGAAGTAGCGGCCGGGCGTGACGAACGGCAGGTTGAAGAGCGGCGTGCGCACTTCGCCCCGGAGCGCGGCGTCGAGCAGCGGCGACGCGGGAAGGTCGTAGCGCTTGAGTGCGTCGACCGTCTGCTGGATGCCGATCAGGTCGGCGAGGCCCGAGGGCGGCGCCCAGTTGAACCCGGCCGTCATGATCCGGTCGACCGCGTCGTAGTCGGCGACCACTTCGCCCGGGCCGACGCGGTTGAGCGCGTAGCTGACGTAGCCGAGGATGACGCGGCGGGCGATGTCCGCGTGCGGCCCCGTGGCTTCCATGAAGCGCTTCACGCCTTCGCGGTAGCGCCCGGACCGGTGGAGGGCGCGAACTTCTTCAACGAACGGAACCTTGAGGCCGGGATCGATCGCCTTGTAATTCCCGGTTGCGGGATCCAGGACTTCGTTGCGGGCCTTGCCGTCCTGGACGACTCGCCGGTAGAAGCCGCCGAGATCGGGGGTCTTGTCGCCCAGATGGCCGCGGTGGATCAGCCTCGCCATGTACTGGGGAAGGGTGAAAGCGCTGGTGGCCTCGTCGGTCATGTTCGCCGCGACGTTGTCGACGATCGCCTGGTGAACGTCCCAGCCGACGAGGTCGATCGTCGCGAGCGGCGCCATCGCACGGCCCGTGTAGGGGCCGACAAGCGTGTCCATGAGCTGAACGCCGTGCTTCTCGGCAAGCTGTGCCACTTCGTTGAGAACCTTGAAGCCGATACGGTTGCCAGCGAACGCCGGCGTGTCGGCGCAGGTGACGACCTGGCGGCCGAAGCGCTCCGCGAGCATCGCTTCCAGGGCGCCGGCCGTGGCCCGATCCATCGCCGGGTGGGGGATGACCTCGACGCCGGTCATGACGTGCGGCGGGTTGTAAAGGTGGATGCCGGCGAAGTGGGCCTGGAAGCTCGGGCTGCGCCCTTCGGCCATCTCGCGAATCGAGAGACCCGAAGAGACGGTGGCGACCAGCGAATCGGGCGGCCGGACGGCGTCGATCTGGGCGAAGATATCCTTCTTGACGGCGAGGTCTTCGACCAGGCATTCGAAGATGAGGTCGGCGCCTTCGAGAACCTGCGCGAGGCCGTCGTGGTAGGTGGCGCACTTCACGCCGTCGGCGATGCGCTCGGACTTCGCGATGGACTGGATCTGGCTGAGCGCCGTTTCCGATTTCCCCAGGTCGCGCGCAACGAGGGTGACCTCGCAGCCGCCGGCAGCGAACAGAGCGCCAGATCCGGCCCCCATGGCCCCGTTGGCGCCCAGGATGACGACTCGCCGGAGCCGTAGCGCGGGCGGTGCTTCCATGGTCAAGACGATTCCTCCAGAAACGCAGCGTGTAAGTTTCGAGGATAGCTGGCACTGTCGTGCATGTACAGCAGACCTGATAGCAGCATCACGAGTCATCGAGCAGGACTATGAGATGAGGATGAAATACGCTGAGACCAGCGGTTGCGTCTATGGGACGCACTCGTTCGGGCGGTAACGCGCTCGTCAGGCCTCGATGACGGAACGCTCAAGGCTCTCGACCAGCTCGGCGTAGCTGCCCTCCGGCCCGGGTTGAACGGGCTCGCCGATAGAGACGCGGACACGGCCACGGGGATGCGGCCACCACTTCCCTTCGTATCCACCCGGCCGGATGATGTCGATCCGGATCGGCACCACCTCGGCGCCGGAATGGACGACGAGCCAGCCAATGCCCTGCTTGAACGGCGCCATCGGGCCGGCGACGGTGAGCTTGCCCTCGGGGAAGAGAAGGACGTTCCAGCCGTCCTGGAGTCTGGCGGTGACGAACTCCAGGCTGTCGCGGATGCCGCTGCCTTCCTTGTCGAACGGGAAGGCGTTGCCCATCACCTGGACCCCAAAACGCCGGACCGGGTTGCCGAAGATGTCGGTCGCCGCGGCCGCGACCATCAGCCGCCGGCGGAAGCGCCCGGGCATCGCCGCCAGGAGGATGCCCCAGTCGAGATGCATGTTGTGGTTGCTGATGATCAGGCAGGGGAGGGCCGCTTGCTCGAACCGCTCGGAGCCGGTCACCTCGATTTTGTAGGCCAGGCGCAGCAGCGGCAGCAGGCAGGTGACCATGAACGCCTGCCGGAACCAACGCACTGGCCACGAGCGTGGCCAGCGAGAGAAGGTCCTGCGGCTCTTCAGTGGCGCCGCGGGGTCGGGCCTGGCCGGCCGGCGAAATGGCGGGGGGACGAGTCTCAACACCATCGGGGTGTGCCTCGACGGCTAGCGCGGTTGCGTCCGAAACGGTTCGTGTCGATGTCTCCAGCTTACGTCACCGCGGGCTGTGATACGTCCGGCTCGGTGAAATTTCCGATGGTGACCGGGACGTTGAAGGTGGGACGCGTCGTCGGGGGTCAAGGAACAGGTCGCGGACCAGACCGTTGAGGCTGGTCGCGCGGCGGTTGTTTACCGTCGGTTTTCAGGTCAGGCCGCACCGTGGGGCGTGACCCGTGGGAGAATCTTCACGGCGCAACGAGGTGGGTGGCATGTCCGAGAGCATCCAGCAGCCCGGCATCGAGGCGGCCCGGCCGATCCTGGAATCCGCGATGTTCGAAATAAAGCGCGTGATCGTCGGGCAAGAAGAGATGCTCGAGCGCGTGTTCGTCGCGCTGCTCGCCGGTGGCCATCTCCTGATCGAAGGCGTGCCCGGTCTCGCCAAGACGCTGACGGTGAAGAGCGTCGCCGACGTGCTTGGGGGAACCTTCCAGCGCATCCAGTTCACGCCAGATCTGGTGCCTTCGGACCTCGTGGGCACCCGGATCTACCGCCCGGATCAGGCGGAGTTCGACACCGAGCTCGGGCCGGTGTTCTGCAACATTCTCCTCGCCGACGAAATCAACCGCGCGCCGGCGAAGGTCCAGTCGGCGCTGCTCGAAGTGATGCAGGAGCGCCAGGTCACAATCGGACCGAAGACGTTCCCGGTGCCCGAGCCGTTCCTGGTGCTGGCGACGCAAAACCCGATCGAGTCCGAGGGGACCTACCCGTTGCCGGAAGCGCAGGTCGACCGCTTCATGATGAAGGTCGTGGTCGACTACCCGACGCCGGGCGAAGAGATGACGGTCATCGAACGTTCCCTGGTGGCGCCGCCGGCGCTCAGCGCGGTGCTGCCGGTGGAAAAACTGCGGGAGTTTCAGAATCTGGCACGCCGGACCTACGTCGATCCCGCCGTCTCGGAGTACGCGGTCAACCTGGTGAACGCAACGCGCCGTCCCGGCGAGTTCCGGCTGCCGCACTACGCGAAATACATCGCCTACGGAGCCAGCCCTCGCGGCTCCATCAACCTCATCCACGCGGCACGTGCCCTCGCCTTGCTGCGCGGACGGACGTTTGTGGTCCCGCAGGACATCCGCGACCTCGCGAAAGACACGCTCCGCCACCGGATGGTCCTGACCTACGAAGCGATGGCCGACACGGTCACGCCCGACCAGATCCTCGACGCGGTCCTCTCGGCTGTCCAGGCGCCTCGCATCGACATGGCGCGTGAGGCTGGCGCGTGAGCAATCGTACCGCTGGATTGCAGTTGGTCCGAACGCCGGACCGTCCGGGGCCGGGTCCCATCCCGGATTCGGTCTTGCGTGCTCTCGATCTGACGATCCAGCGCCGGGTTGCCGGTTTGCTGCCGGGCAACAACCGCTCAGCGGCGCTCGGCGCGGGGACGGAACTTGCGCAGGTCCGGCCGTATGAGGCCGGCGACGACGTGCGCGAGATCGACTGGAACGTGACGGCCCGGACGACGGTGCCGCACGTTCGTGTTCGCGTCGCCGAGCGCGTCCTCACGACCTGGCTGCTCTACGACACGTCTCCCTCGATGGCGTTCGGGACCGCCGACCGGCGGAAATCGGACGTCGCGGAGGGCGTGGCGATTGCCGTTGGCCACATCGCCACGCGCCGGGGCAACCGGCTCGGCATCTCGACATTCGGCGACACAATTCCCCGAATTCTTCCGCCGGCGGCGGGCCGGCCGGGGATGCTCGGGCTGTTCGTCATGCTCCAGCATCCGGAAGCCGGCCAGGCGCCGGGACCCGCGTCGCTGAAAGAGGCGCTCGGTCGGGTGAACCAGCTCGCAGGACGGTCGAAAGCCATTGTCGTCGTTTCCGACTTCCGCGGGCCACGAGACTGGTCGAACGCGATGCTCGCCCTGTGCGGCAGGCACAGCGTGCTCGCCGTGGAAGTCCGCGACCCCCGCGAGCAGGAGCTCCCGAACGTCGGCGACCTCTGGCTGGTCGATCCGGAAACCGGGAGGCAGCTGCGAGTCGACACGTCGAGCCGCAGGCTTCGCGAGCGGTTCGCGGCCGCTGCCGCCGAGGAGCGGGCTGCGGTCGCGGCAGCGCTGCGGCGCGCCGGCGCGCGGCACGTGGTTCTGTCGACCCGGGGAGACTGGCTGCGCGCGCTGACGCTGTTCCTCAAACAGCAGGAGTCCGCTCGATGAGCTTCGCGTGGCCCGCTGCCCTGCTTCTCTTGCTTCTGCTGCCGCTCGCGGCGGCGGCCTATGTCCTTGCGCAGCAACGCCGCGGGAAGTACACGGTGCGGTTCACAAACCTCGATCTGCTGGCGAGCGTGGTCGAGCGAACGCCGGGCTGGCGGCGACATATCCCGTCCGTCTTGTACCTGCTCGGGCTCGCCGCGCTGTTCCTCGCGCTCGCACGTCCACACATGGACGTGTCCGTGCCAAGAGACGGGACCGTCATCCTCGTTTCGGACATCTCGGGCTCGATGAACGCGACCGACATCAAGCCAACGCGCCTGGGAGCCGCACAGGCGTCGGCGAAAAGCCTCGTGGCGCAGCTCCCCGACGGATTCCGCGTTGCGCTCGTGTCGTTTTCGAACGCTGTCCAGGTGCGGGTTTCGCCCACGACCGACCGGAAGGTTGTCAACCGGGCTATCGACGGACTGGTTCCGAACGGCGGGACGGCGATGGGTGAGGCCATCCTCCAGGCGCTCGACCTGATCCAGCAGGACGCGCAGGTGAACCAGAAGGCGCCGTCGCCGGCAACCGCGACGCCGACGCCTACCCCCACCCCGGCGCCGGGCGACCCGGCGCGGCCGAAGGCAGTCATCGTTCTCATGTCGGACGGCGCAGGCAACACCGGGATCGACCCGATCGACGCGGCCGCACAGGCGAAAGACCAGGGCATCCCGATCTTCACCATCGCTCTGGGAACGGCGGACGGCGTGGCTGAGGTTCGCGACAACGCCGGCCGGCTGCGGCGAGTGGCGGTCCCGCCGGACCCGGACACGCTGAAACAGGTGGCCGCGACGACAGGCGCGCAGTTCTTCGATGCACCGAGCGCGGACCAGTTGCAGGCCGTCTACAAGGGCCTGGGACAGAAAATCGGCAGCGACACGGAGAGCCGCGACGTCAGCGTCGCGTTCGTGGGCGCCGGCGTGGCGTTTGTCGTGGTTGCGGGCGCGCTCTCGCTGGCCTGGTTCAGCCGCTTCCCGTAACGATCGCCCCTGCGTGATCGTCTCGCCCGACGACATGAACGCCTATCTGCGCACCGTGATTGTCGCGCCGCTGACCACCGGCTCGCGCCCTCTCACTTCCGCGTTCCGCTCACCTTCCAGGGCAAGCAGCGCCGTCCTCGACCAGCTCCGCACCCTCGCCAAGGCCCGCCTCGGCAATCGGCAATCGTCAACCGGCAATCGGCAATCCGTGAATCGTGAATTGTGAATTGTGAATTGCTGTAGACTAAGATCGGACTAACCGCAAAGGCCCGCCATGCCGACCATCGTCAATATCCACGAAGCCAAGACCCATCTCTCTCGTCTCCTCGAGGCCGTCGAACGCGGCGACGAGATCGTCATCGCGCGTGCCGGCCACCCCATCGCCACACTCTCCGCCTACAGGCCGCCTCGCCGCGCGATCGCTCCGCCAGGAAGCATGCAGGGGCGAGACTGGTGGGCCGCGGACGACTTCGATGCCCCGATCGACGATCTGTTCGATGTCCTCAAGGACGACGCCGACGCGCATGATGACGATGGCCTGGCAACCGGGTGAGGCTGCTCCTCGACACCCAGCTCGCGTTCTGGTGGCAGACAGGCGACCGGCGGTTGGATGGCGCCGCTCGGCGCATGATCGAAGACAGCGATGCCCCGGTTCTCGTCAGCCGCGTTTCCCTGTGGGAGCTCGCGATCAAGGCTAGCCTCGGCCGGCTGCGTATCGACTTGCCCGTATTCGCGTCCCAGGTCGAGGCGATGGGCTTCTCCTGGCTGCCGATCGAGAATGCGCACATCCTCCATCTCGCCAGCCTCCCCGTATTCCCCGATCACCGGGACCCCTTCGACCGCCTGCTCGTCGCCCAGTCCGCAAGCGAACCGCTCGTCTTGCTTACCGCCGACGGCACCCTCGCCCGCTACGGCGAGCTTGTCCGCGTGGTCTAGCGCCCGAACTGCAATTCGCAAGTTCCACGCGCAGCGCGCGCCGCGCTTTCGGATTGCGCCCAAATATTGGCGTCACCATTGGCGTCAAACGACAAAAGACGGCCCGTGAGGGCCGTCTCTTATCGTCAACTACAGATTCAGAATCTTGGTGCTGAGGCCCAGACTTGAACTGGGGACACCCGCATTTTCAGTGCGGTGCTCTACCGACTGAGCTACCTCAGCACCCGAACGCTCGCCCGCTCCAAACCCAATCCTAGGTTCGTACCCGTACGAGGGTCAAGAAATCGCTATCATGCGCGAATGCCACCGCGACCGTTTCAGATCGACGTCCCGCAGGCGGTTCTCGATGACCTTCGCCGCCGCCTCGAACGTACCCGCTGGCCCGAGCCGATACCTGGCGCTGGCTGGGACTATGGCGCCCGAATCGACGCCGTGCGCGAGCTCTGCGACCACTGGCGCGATTCCTACGACTGGCGAGCGCAGGAAGCTCGCCTAAACGCATATCCCCAGTTCCTGGCCGAGGTTGATGGGGTTGACGTCCATTTCTGGCACGTTCGCGGAAGCGGCCCTCAGCCGTTCCCGCTGCTCCTTGTCCACGGCTGGCCAGGCTCGATGTTCGAGTTCTTTGACCTCATCGAGCCGTTGACGAACCCGGCGGCATACGGCGGGCGCGCCGAGGACGCCTTTGACGTGGTCATCCCCGCGCTCCCCGGCTTCGGCTTCGGAGGGAAGCCCCGCGAGCGGGGCTGGGGCATCACCCGGATCGCGGCGGCGTTCAACACGCTCATGACGGAAGAGCTGGGCTATGACCGCTACGGGGTCCAGGGTGGCGACTGGGGCGGCATCGTTGCCGCGAAAATGGCGTCGGCGCACGCAGCCAGCGTCGCCGGGATCCACCTCAACTTCGTGGTGGCGCAGCCGCCGGCCGAGCTGACTGACGCGGACCGCGAAGCGCTCGCACGCCGCGACGCGTTCCAGGCCGTGGAAACGGGGTACTCGAACGTCCAGGGGACAAAACCCGATTCGTTGACCGTCGCCCAGACCGACTCGCCGGCCGGTCTGGCAGCGTGGATTCTCGAGAAGTTCCAGGTCTGGAGCGACTGCGGCGGAGACCCGTTCTCGGCCTATTCGAAGGACGCGTTGCTGACCAACCTGATGTTCTACTGGGCGCCGAACAGCGTGGCGAGCGCGGCGCGCATCTACTACGAAGCGCGGCGTGACCCGGACGGCTTCCGCTATCCGAAAGTCGAAGTGCCGACAGGCGTCGCTGTTTTTCCGAAGGAACCGTGGCGGGCGCCGCGCAATTGGGCCGAGCAGCGGTTCAACATCGTGCGCTGGACCGAGATGCCGAGGGGTGGCCACTTCGCCGCCCTCGAACAGCCTGCGCTCTTGCTCGACGACGTGAGGGCGTTCTTCGCCGGAATTCGTTAGACGGACGGCGGTGTCAGGTCCGGCCGTTGCGGGAGGTCGTGGGTGTATACCTCGTTCAGAATGATCCGGCCTTCTTGAAGGAGGACGAGGTCGAAGCCGCGAAGGTACCGCTCGCTTCCGTCGGGAAGCGCGATCGTGCAGTGCCAGCGGCCAACGAATCCGCCCGCGATCGGCCAAACCTCGTCCGGTTCATATCGCATCGGGGGAGTCGCCGCGAACAGGTTCGAGAGGTAAGTGCGGAGTGATTCCGCGCCGTGGAGTCCTGCCGTCGTCTGCCCGTCTTTGTAGACGACGTTCGGATGGTAGAACACGGAGACGAGCTGCTCGGCGTCCTTTTCGGACCAGGCCCTGAGCCAGGTGGCGTTGAACGCTGCAATGTCCATGCGGTGCACGGTATCGCTCAGGACCCGATTCGCCAACGACCGCGGCTACTCGTCGTGGGATCCGCCCGCCGTCAGCTCAACGATGAGGGTGGCGCGCTCGGCGTCAATCGCGTTGATGGAGACGCGCGACACCCCGGCAACCGACGAGAGCTTTTCCTGGAAGTCCAGCAGCTCTCCAAATCCTTTGCCGTGGACATCGACGCTCACCTTGCGGGGCCGCGGCGCTTCGCCCTCTTCCCCGTCCGGCTCAGCAGGGGTGGGTTTTTGCTCGCGCTGCGCGTCTGGCTCGGTTGCGGCAGGCGCAACGGCGCCGGTCGGCGCGGCAGCATGTTGCCCCTTCATCGCCCCGGCGGCGATCCGGTCGAGACCGGCGACGATTCCCTGGATGCGCGCGGCGGCGGCCGAATACTCCGCGCGGAGCCGGATCAACGGATCGACGATGGCCGCATCGAGCTGGGCGGGAGCGGAGGTGGCGACGGGTTGGTGAGCCTCGTCGAGCCGGTCCTCGATGTCGCCGAGGCGGTCGAGGAGCTGCTCGTACTCGCGGCGCAGGTGCTCGTAGCGGCGGCGCAACTGCCGGAGGGCGAGATCTTCCTCGGGCGCGCCGGAGGGGCGTGCCAGGGGAAGGTCGTCGCCATGCTCGCCAGTGCCCATCGAACCTCCGCCTCGCGTGGTCGCGCTTGTCAGGTTCGGGTGTCAGCGCAACAGTCTGCGTGATTCGTCACGTTCCCGATACTGCACATTCGCCCGAGGAGACCCATGACTCCTCGGTTCGGCACCCCGCCTTAACCGTTTCGGCGTACTTCTGTCAGCTATCGAGGGGTGAAAGGGGACAGGTGGTGACAGAGGAGTGGTTGGTTCGAGGATCGGCCCGCCGGGCATGGACATCGGGGTTGCACCCATTCTCAACCCTGATAGTGCAGCCGATGATGGACATATGGGAGAGCCCGAACCCGTCCACACGTATGACGACGAATTGCACCAGCGCCGCCGCCACCTGGCGGTCGTCCGCGGCCCGATCGACTTCGAGGCCAAGCGGCTGGAGAAGCTCGTCGAACGGTGCCGGGACACCCGCGACCCGTAGCGGAGTCGCGAGCCGCGCCCTGTCGTCCCCGGCGCGCCTGTTCGGCGCTGGCGGGTGGGGTTCAGGGTTTTGCGCGCCGGGGGCGGACGGCAGGGTAGCGATGCCATGGGTGGTCCTTGGTCGGGCGACCGTCGACGACGCGGAGAGGGCGCGGCGGGCGGGGTGCGCGAGGCGTGGA
>JAKALX010000105.1 GCA_021823905.1 Chloroflexota bacterium
GGCTGTCGACATGTTGTAAGCCGATGCCGGCAGCCCTACAGCTACGGCCCCGTTCAAAACACTGGTTCGACCAGTCAGTTTTGTTCCTCCCGGGCAGCGCCCATTCCTCCCTTCTCGCTCCTCCCTCCGCTCCCCCGCCACCCTACCCCCGCAACGCCTTCAACTGCCCCGCATGGTCGTTCAGGTGATGCGCCACGAGACCCACGAGCCCGCCAACTGTCTGCTTTCCCAGCCGCGGATGCTCGAACTCGATTGCCAGTTGCTCGTCCTTCAGCCTGTCAACGACTCCCAGGAACGCCTGGTAGCTCGCCTCGGTCGCCGGGACCGCCTCCGCCGCGCTCGCGAACTCAAACTGGCGCCGCTCCGGCCCTTCAATCCCAACCGCACCGGCGACGCCAGAGGCGAAGAACGTACCGGCGCCGGCGATGTGCTCCGCAACCTGGCGCGCGTTCCATGCCGCCTCCCCCTCCGGCGACCCGGCTGGTTTGCGTTCCCAGCTCGCGCCCGCCTGGCGCAGCTCCGCCATGTAGGCGCCCAGCTCCCCGGTGACTTTCTCCCTGGCCGCGG
This sequence comes from Chloroflexota bacterium, assembly GCA_021823905.1. Classification (GTDB taxonomy): domain Bacteria; phylum Chloroflexota; class Dehalococcoidia; order Tepidiformales; family Tepidiformaceae; genus JAKALX01. The sequence continues at coordinate 568 of JAKALX010000105.1, forward strand.
CAACGGTCTCTGCCATGCCTCTCCTCCAACGTCGTGGTGGCGACAGTCTCGCTGGTCCGAGGCGTTGCCGCCAACCGGAGACCCTTGCCCGCTCATCCGAACCGGCCCGAACCGCGCTCGGACAACCGTGGGCAGCCCTGATTTCTGCCTCCGGCCACCTGCCGTTCACTAACGTTGAGCCCTCCACGCGCCGATATACCACCTAGCGAGAGGAATGCCCCGAGGAGCGTTGCAATCGATGGCGTCAAAAGCCCAGATCCAGACCGTCAATGCGGATTTCCTTGATCCTTCGCTGTATGACGACTCTGGCCTGTCCGGCGTACCGCGGCTCAGCCGCGGCGCCATTCTCACCGCTCTCAGCCGTGCGTTCGACCTGGCCGAGGGTAGGCGCCCCGGCCACGCCCAGCGGGTAGCCTACATCGGCGTCTACCTCGCCGGAGAGCTCGGTCTCGATGCCCAGCACATCGAAGAGGCGTTCTTCGGCGCGCTCCTCCACGACGTCGGCATGGCAGCGGCCACGGCGCCGCGCGCCGGGGCGGGCCGCAACCCCGCTGCCAAACGGCGAACGGCTGACCTGCTGACCGCGCTGCCCCAGAACAGTTGGGCCGGCGTGGTCGAAGCCCTCACCCTCCATTGCGACCTTGGCTCCCGGATCGTGCGCAAGATGGGTCTCGGCGAATCAGTCGCCCGCGCGATCAGCGGCCACCACGATTCCTGGGACGGCTCCGGGATGCCCGGAGCCGCCGCCGGCGACAGGGCGCCAATGGTCGCTCGCATTGTCGCGGTCGCGGACCGGGTCGAGTCGATGATCGACGCCGAGGGATCACCCCTTCTGGTTCGCCGCCGCGGCCCGGCATTGGTCCGTGGGATGGCGGGCACCGAAATCGATCCGGAGCTCGCTGAACGCATGGCAACCGTCGCCGAGCGCGACGACTTCTGGCTGGGCTTCTTCGACAACGACCTCGGCACAACCCTGATGTCCCTCAACTACGGCGGCATGATGTCGCGCGACGAGGTCTTCGAGTTCCTCTCTGTGATCAGCGACATCGTCGACGGCCGCAACGGCCGCGAAGACGGGCGAGGGCGCCGCGTCGCCGAGCTCGCCCGCCGCGTCGCTCTTGTCTGCGACATGACCGAACGCCGTGCCGACCTCGTGCAGGTAGCGGCCCTGCTCCAGGACATTGGCACGCTTGGCGTCCCGGCACACTTCTTGAGCAAACCCGACATCCTCAGCATCGAAGAGATGGCGTCCGTGCAGATGCACCCGACCTACGCCCGCGACATCCTCAGCGAGGTGCCAGGTCTTGGCGCTGCCGCCTGGTGGGTGGGTTGCCACCACGAGCGGATCGACGGGAAAGGCTACCCCGGCATGCTCGAAGGCGACGAGGTGCCCATCGAAGCCCAGATTATCGGCGTCTGCGAGGCGTTCGACGCCCTCACGAGCGATCGCCCCTATCGCCGAGCCATGAAGCTCGACGACGCCTTCGACGTCCTGCACGGCCTCAGCGGCAATCGTTTCGCGCCCTACTTGCTGGAGCGCTTCGAGAGCGTTGCTGGAGGATTTCAGACCTAGGCGGCTTTCCGGCGCCGCTTCGCTTCCGGCTGGGAGGGAGGCCCCGTGCAACCGGGGCCTTCTTCATTCCTCGATCCGCGGTTCACCCGTGGGGCGGCGGCGTTGACGTTTCATACACGCCGATGCACTACAATCCCGCCCAGCCGCCCCGGAGGTCTGGAATGAACACCCGTGTCGTTTCCATTTCGCGCCAGGTTGGCACGGCCGGCGAAGAGGTCGCGCGCGAAACCGCCACCCGGCTCGGCTTTCGCTACATCGACTACCAGGTCATCCAGGACGCCGCCCAGGAAGCCGGTGTCTCCACGGACACCGTCAGCGAGTCCGAGCACACTCCCTCGCTGATGACCCGCTTCCTCGAATCCCTCGCCAGGAGCCCCGGCGTTCCCGTCACCGGTTGGGCCGACCCGGCCCCCTTGACCACCAGCCCCCTCTTCACCTCCGCCGACTACCGCCGCTTCGTCGAGGGCGCCATCCGCGGCGTGGCCGAACACGGCAACGCGGTGATCGTGGGCCACGCCGCGCAGGTGATCCTTCGCGATCGATTCGATACGGTACGGGTGTTCGTCACCGGATCGCCCGAGTTCCGCGCGCGGCGGATCATGGCCGGCATGGGCGTCGACGAGAAGACGGCGCTCAAGACCGTGGAACGAACCGACAACGAGCGCGTCGATTACTTCCGGCGCTTCTACGACACGGGGTGGCTGCTTCCTTGCACGTACGATCTCACGATCAACACCGACCATCTGAACCCTGCCCAGTGCGCCGACGTCGTCGCCTCGCTCTGCTCGCAACGCTGACCTTGTTGGCCGCAGGCGCGAGCATCGCGCTCGCCGCGTGCGGCGGCGGCGACGACGTTTCGAAGACGGTGAAGGGCCCACCGGCCACGCCCGCGCCGTCCAGCGTCTCCTCTGCCCCCGCAGCCGCGAAGAAGGCCACCGACTTGCTCCCGAAGCTGGCAGACCTCGGCTACGACACAAGCAACGTCCAGCAGCTTCCGACCGGCGGGCCCGGCCAGGAGCATGTGTTCATCCTCTTCCGAAAGCTCACACCCCCCGCCTTCCAGGCGCGTGTTGAGGTCTACGCGCTCGCCGACGTGACGACGGCACAGACGACGTTCAAGAGCGAAGTCGACGCACTGACAAATCCTCCTCCAGGGTCGGATCTGCCCGGCCCGAACACCAGCACGCAGCCCGTTGGAACCGCAGACGAGACACGGTCGTTCGTGACAACGAGGCCCGACAGCCAGGGCACCCTTGTCTGGTCCGATGTCTACCGCCACGGGAGCGTCGTCTTCATCGCGTCGGTCCAGGGCAAGGACAGCCCGGACGCCGTGAGTCTCAGGCGAACCCTTGGCGAGCGGATCGCCACGCTCGCGAAGTAAGTTCGCCTGCGATGGTGGTCCCTTCCACACCGTCATTTTGGGCTGGTATGGTAGATCCACCTTGGAAGTGGTCCTCGACCTCGGCAGCGATTTGAGCAAGCCCGCCTATCAGCGCCTGGCCGAGGCGATCCGCGAGGGCGTTCTCGCTGGCCGCTTCCGCCCTGGCGAGAAGCTCCCGTCAACCCGCGCCCTTGCCCTGACACTCTCGCTCGCCCGCAACACAGTCCTCGAAGCCTACGAGCAGCTCCTCGCCGAGGGTTACCTCAGCGCCCGGCATGGCTCGGGCACGTTTGTCGCCTCCGATCTTCCGGAGCGAGCGCTGCACGCGCCCGAGATCTCCGATCCAGCGGGCGCGTCCAGCGGGGCGGGGCCAGTCGCGCCACTGGCCGCCTTCGGGCGCCGCGTGGTCGACGGGGAGGTCTGGTCGCATATCCGCCGCGACGCCGGCCGCAGCCCGTACGAGTTCCGCTATGGCACACCCTCGTTCGACGAGTTCCCGATCGACGCCTGGCGGACGCTGACGAAGCGCGTCCTCGATTACCCGCCGCGCGAGCTCCTGGGGTACGGCCCGCCCGAGGGCCTGCCCCAGCTCCGCGAGGCGCTCGCCCGCTACCTTCAACGATCCCGCGGCGTCCGCTGCTCGGCCGAGCAGGTTCTCGTCGTGAACGGCTCCCAGCAAGCACTCGATCTCGCCGCTCGGGTGCTCGTCGATCCCGGCGACGGCGTCGTCATCGAAGAGCCGTGCTACCCGGGCGCGCGAGCCGTCTTCGCGGCAAACGGCGCCCGGATCGTGCCCGTCGGCTGCGACGAGGAGGGCCTCGTGGTGAAGGACATCCCCCGTGGCCCGAAGGTCGCCTACGTCACGCCGTCACACCAGTTCCCCTCCGGCGTCGTCATGTCGGCAACGCGCCGCCTCGAGCTGCTCGCCTGGGCGGAGAGGGCCGGCGCCACGATCATTGAAGACGACTACGACAGCGAGTTCCGGTACGAAGGGCGGCCGCTCGCGGCGCTGCAGGGACTCGACGCCGGCGGCCGGGTCGTTTACACGGGGACACTTTCGAAGGTGCTGCTTCCCGCCCTCCGGCTGGGCTACATGGTCGCCCCCAGGCCGCTCCAGCCCGCGATCTCCGGCGCCAAGTGGTTGACGGACCGGCACGTCGCGCTCCTCTACCAGGCCGTGCTCGCGCTGTTCATCGACGAAGGCCATTTTGAACGCCACCTGCGGCGCATGCGCAAGGTCTACGAACGCCGCCGCCAGGCGCTGCTCGAGGCGTTTGAGGCGCACTTCGGCGGCCGCGCCCGCGTGCTCGGCACCCAGAGCGGCATGCACGTGCTCGTCCACCTCGAAGACGTCGCCGACGACGAGTCGTTCATTGCCCGGGCGGCCGAGCAGGGCGTCGGCATCTACTCCGCCCGCGTCTACTACACCGGCGAACCGCCGCGCGGCGCCTCGTTCCTGATGGGATACTCCAGCGTCAGTGAGGACGGGATCCGCGAGGGCGTTCGCCTGATCTCGAAGCTCGCGCCCTGAACGCTCAACTGCGCTCGAAAGCCAGCACCGCCGCCGCGAGCAGCACGGCCTGGAGCATCCCCCCGGACGCCAGGAGCCACAGTCCCGACGCCCGGTCGCGAGCGTGGACAAGGACGCCGAGCACGGAGTTCGCCACGAAGATGCCCACGCCCAGGTAGGCGATTTTCAACAGCTCGCTCTTATCCCCAACCGTCACCACGCCGTTCAGCGCCGGGAAGCTGATCTGGATCACGCTCGGCAGCCCCGGATAGCTCGCGTAGACATAGCCGAAGAGGACCGCGGAGGCGATGGCCCCGGCGGCGGCGGCCACAATCGCTACCCGGTCGCGCCAGAACGGAAACGCCGCGATACCCGTCGCCGCCGAGCGCTGGTGGTGCGCCAACGCCGGGCCGAGGGCCGCGCGCGCCTGAACCTCTTCCGCGAACACCGCCTGATCGAGCACCGTGAGCGCGTACGACTCCTCCGTCGTCACGATGTACAGGAGTTCGTCAGGCGAGCTATGGGTCGAGTAGAACAGCGTGTAGCCGATGCGTTTCACGTCGGCGGCGCCCACGTGGCAGCCCCACCAGTTGAGTCCCTCGACCTTCGGCTCGTCGAGCGTCCGGCCGGGGACCATGCGCTGCACCGTGTCGATCGGGATGACGACCTCGCGAAAGCCCCAGCGGATGGTCAGCGTGTCACGATCGATGACGTAGGACATCGCAAAGACACCGTACGCCCAGTTCGCGAAGAGACCGGCCAGCAGCAGCAGCAGTCCCGCCAGGAGCCAGGCGAGGAACGTCTTGAATTCCGCCGCCGACCCGACCGCGACCCGCATCGAGAGGCCGGCAAAGATCAACGCCCAGGCCGCCAGCCCGGCTCCGGCGATCACGCCGAGAGCCCGCGGAGGCCGGACGACGACGTGTCCTAGTTCGCGACGCGGGCGCGGGCCGGTGTGCACCAATGCTTGTACTTCTCGTTATTTCCCTTGATGACGTCGAAGAACAACTGGCTCAACTGGCGCGTAATCGGCCCAACCTTGCCGTCGCCAACCTCGCGCCTGTCGACCTCCACCACCGGCGTCAGGTGCGCGGCCGTGCCGGTCATGAAGATTTCGTCGGCGATGTAAAGCTCCGATCGGTCGATCTGCCGTTCGACGCACTCGATCCCGAATTCGTTCTTCGCGATCTCGACGACACTCTTCGCGGTGATGCCTTCGAGCACGTTGTCGGCGGGCGTCGGCGTAATCAGCTTTCCGTTCCGGATCATGAAGATATTCTCTCCCGAGCCCTCGGAGACGTGGCCGTCGGCGTTGAGCATGATCGCCTCGTCAAAACCGTTCAGGTTCGCCTCGGTTTTCGCCAGCGCGCTGTTGACGTAGATCCCGGTCACCTTCGCGCGCGGCGGAATACCGGTGTCGTCCACGCGGCGCCACGTGCTCGTGTGGCAGCGCGCCGTCTCCGGCAGGTAGGCCGGGAACGGGGCCAGGAAGATGAGCGTGTCGAACGCGACGTTGTGGAGCCGAACGCCCAGGACCTCGCCCGACGCGTAGACCATCGGCCGCAGGTAGACGTCCTCACTGAAATCGCTGCGCTCGACGACCTCCATCGCCAGCTCGCAGAGCCGGTCCGTGGATTCCTTCAGCTCGAGCCCCAGGATCTTCGAACTCTGAGCCAGGCGCTCCATGTGCTCGCGCAAACGGAACACATAGGTCCGCTGGTGCTCCTCGTTCCAGTTGCCGCGGATGCCCTCGAAGACCGCCGTCCCGTAGTTGAAGGCGTGCGTCATGACGCCGATCTTCGCCTCGCTCAGCGGCACGACCGAGCCCTGGAAGTACGCATACGGGGTGGGCATGATTCGAAGCTCCTTACCCGACTGCATCGGGGTTCGCCACAGTATAACGGCACGACCGGTTCGAGGACCGCGCCAGCCTCGCTACTTCGAGGGGGAGGCCGAGGCGGCCGCACCCGCGTCGAAGAACGTCGGCCCTTTGCACTCTGGCACGCTCGACTCCTTTGACGTGAGCCGCTGGCGGACGCTGTCGGGAGGCAACGGCGGCTTCTTGGTCAGCAGCGAAGTCGGGTCGTTCGCGGCGTCATCAAGGTACCTGGCGAAATCGGCGTTGAATTTTTGCAGATCCGCGGGGGGCGTCAGCTTCTTGATCGACGCGCTGAAGTCCTTGACGACCTTCGTGATCTCGGTCGCGCTCGACTTGCTGACGAGCGCGTCGGAAAACTGGGTTACGCCGACGCAGATGGCCCGCAAGTACTCTTCGTCGGAGATCGCCGGGCCGGACGGCGTTGGTGTCCCTGCCGGTTTGGAGCCACCCCCGCAAGCGGCAGCGAGCACGAAGCCAAGCGCCAGCAGCGCCATGATGAACGCACGTTTCGCCATGTGATGGATGGTACAACCGCCGCTCGCTTACGGCCTCGGTCACATCAAGATTCGTTTCTGTGCCGCGCCCGGCTGCCGCCTCCAGTTCTGCACGAGATAGCGCTTCTCGAACCCAATCTCGATCGGTTCAACCCGGCACCACTCCGGGTTCACCGCGGCAGCGCGCGCCGCGGCCAGGAACGGCCCAAGTTTCTGGGCGTCCAGCGCGGCAAACGCCTCCGGGTGGGCCTGAGCCGCTTCGAGCTCGGCAACCGAGAGGAGCAGCAGCCACCCGAGCACGATCTCCGCCAGGCCGAGGTGGAAGTCCCGGTCACCGAAGGTCATCAGCACGCGCTCGGGTGTCGAATCGTTCGCCGCGACGAGCAGCGTTGATCCGAAGTGCGGCATCGAGAGATCCATCGCGGCGCGATAGATCGGCCCCAGGATCTCGTGCGCGGCCAGCACCTCCGCCGCGCGGAAAGCGTGCAGCCGATACTCCATTGCGTGCTGTTCGGGCGCGAGCGCGATGCCACCCTGGTCGAGCCACTCCTTCCACTCAGCCGCGTCCTGGCCCAGCACGTAGAGCTCGCTGGCGGCGTAGTCCGTCGCCGACCGAACGAGCGAGATGGCGGCGACGTAATTGCCCCACTCGATGGCGTGAAGCGCCTCCAGCCGGGCGAGCCAGCTCCGCGACCAGAGCCCGAGCGCCGCCGCGGTTACGTGATTCCGGTACTTCGCGCCGGACGACGCCTCGGCAACGGCGCCCTCGAGATTCAGCCCACCGAGCACGAGCTCAACCGCGGCGTCCAGCACGAATCCTGTCTGGCGGTACGCGTCTGCAGACCCGGCCGCGTCAATGGGCGGCTTCGCGGCGCGCGTGGCGCGCGGGAAGATGCGCGGCGGCGAAACGCGAACGGTCATACCCGTCCGCTCCGAGCCGCGCGATTAGAGCGCTTCATCTTCGCCTTCCTCCCAGCCGTCCTCGTCGTCCCAGTCGTCCCCGTCACCAGCCAGGTGGTCACGGACTTCCGCAAGCAGGTGCTGCTGGCGCGCCAGCAGCGCTGCGTCGGCCGAGAAATCCGCATGCAGGATCCAGTTGAGCGCCATCGGGTCGAGCCGCAGCTCCTCGACCGCATCAACGAGATCCAGCCCATGACGCACCGTGTGCTTCGACCAGGCGCCGAGCGCGTCGCCGAATCGCAACGGCCCGAACGGCTGACCGGCAGCTTCTTCCGGCATCGCCGCCAGCAGGCCGAGCAGCGCGCTCAGGGCGGCATCGCAGCGCCCGAGCAGGGCCGGGAGCGTGGTCTTGCGTGCCGCCTCCGCCGTCATCGCGTTGCACTCCGTCGTGTCGAGGCCGGCCGGCACGTCACCGCGTTCGAGGAATGCGCCCGACAGCTCGACATACCGTTCCAGGCTGTCCACAAGGTGGCGCAACAGCTGACGTACCGACCACTCGCTGTCAGGCACCTCGCGCTCGAGACCGCCTTTCGGCAACGCCGTCGCCAGGTACTTCAGATTCGCCGTATCCAGGATGAACCGGTCGGCGATCGCACGAATCTCGGGCGTCATCTCCGCTCCTTAGTGCCGCGTCCGGGGATGCCGCCGCTCTTCGCCGCGCTTGGAGGGCCGCGGACGAGCCGGCTCGTCGCGGGGGGGCCGCGGGCCAATCTGCCGGATCGCATCCCAGCCGGCGTACTCGGAAGAGTCGCCCAGTTCCGCTTCGATCTCGAGCAGCCGGTTGTACTTGGCGGTCCGCTCGCTGCGGGCGGGCGCGCCCGTCTTGATCTGTCCCGCTCCGGTGGACACGGCCAGGTCGGCGATGAACGCGTCCTCGGTCTCACCGGATCTGTGCGAGATGACCGTGGTCCAGCCAGCACGCTGGGCGATGTCGACCGCGTCGAGCGTCTCCGAGAGCGTGCCGATCTGGTTGAGCTTCACGAGGACGCTGTTCGCGGCCTTCGCCCGGATGCCGCGGCGGATGCGCTCGGGGTTCGTCACGAGGAGGTCGTCGCCGACGACCTGGCAACGCTCGCCGAGCCGCGCGGTGAGCTTCGCCCAGCCGTCCCAGTCATCCTCGGCCAGCCCATCCTCAAGAGAGCGAATCGGGTACTTGTCGATCCACGAGACCCAGTGATCGACCATCTGCTCGCTCGAAAGGACGCGGCCTTCCTTGGCCAGTGCGTACTTACCCTGCGAAAACAGCTCCGTCGCAGCCGGGTCGAGCGCGAGCGCCACGTCGTCGCCGGGCTTGTATCCGGCCCGTTCGATCGCCTCGATGACCACCTGCACCGCTTCTTCGTTCCCGGGGAGCGACGGCGCGAAGCCGCCTTCGTCGCCGACCGACGTCACGGCGCCGCGGTCGTGAAGGACGGCCTTGAGCGCCTGGTAGATCTCGGCGCCCATGCGCAGGCCCTCGGCGAACGACTCCGCGCCGACCGGCATGACCATGAACTCCTGGAAGTCCGTCGAATCCGGGGCGTGCTTGCCACCGTTGAGGATGTTGAACATCGGCACCGGCAGCCGGTGGGCGCCAGGGCCGCCAAGATAGCGATAGAGCGGCAGATCGAGCGATTCCGCTGCGGCGCGCGCCGCCGCGAGCGACA
>JAKALX010000106.1 GCA_021823905.1 Chloroflexota bacterium
TGGCGACCCCGAGCGGATTCGAACCGCCGATCTCCACCTTGACAGGGTGGCATGTTAGGCCGCTACACCACGGGGCCTCGCCTACACATTCCATGCTAGGCACCACCCCTCGAAGGGGCAACCTCGCGAAACTCTTCGGGCCTGCAAGAAGGCGCCTCAGGAGTTCGCGAGCGGCTCCCACGCGTGACGTCCGTTCGATTCCACGAACCGGCCCAGACCGGGCGGCGGCAGGTGGCTCGCGCCAACCAGCGCGCCGTTCGCCGAGAGCCGCGCCAGCGTCTGCTTGCGTGTGCTTGCCGCGATGGCGCTGTCCCAGTCGAACGAGTTCTCGATGTCCGGCTCCTGTGCGTCCACGGGCGAAATCACCACGTCGCCAAGGATGAAGCCGTGCTCTCCGCCGGAGGTGATGGCAACACTGGTGTGCCCCGGCGTGTGCCCGGGCGTTTGCACCGCGACAAGCGACGGTGACAGCGTTCGCTCGCCCAACACGAGCTCGAGCCGGCCGGCCTTCTCCAGCGGGAGCATGTCGCGAACGAAGCTCGCCGGTTGCGGATCCTGTGCGGCGTAATGCTCCCAGTCGGCCCGCGGCGCGAGGTAGCGGGCACGCGGAAACAGCGGCGCGCCTGTCGCGCGATCCAGGTTCCAGCCCGTGTGGTCGCCGTGCAGGTGCGTGAAGATCACGGTGTCGATGTCGCCCGGCTTCGCACCGGCTGCCGCCAGCTCCGCCAGCAACTGGCCGTCGTACTCTGGTCCCCAGCCCGTGTCGACGAGGATCGTCGCGGCGCCGTCTCGAACGAGGAACGACGCGAAGTTCAAGACGACCGTGCCGTTTTCGCCAAGGAGGTCGCGGTACTTGTCGAGCAGGCCGCCCGCCTTGGGGTAGACGCCCGGCGCCGGGTACGCCTGGACGGTGTCGACCAGCGCCGAAACGGCGACGGTACCCACGCTAATCGTTCTCACCATGCTCTCCTTCGGTTCGCTGATTAGCTGCACGAACACGCAACCTGCTTACCGGCGAAGTACGATGCGCCCGTTTTCCGTCTATGCTCAAGCGGTTGTGACCGTTGTTTCACCTTCTCGGCCGACACCTTCGATGGGCCTCACGACACGTGAAGCAGAGAGCCGCCTCGGTCAGTACGGGCCTAATGTGCTTGTGCCCGACCGTCACCGGTTGCCAGCGATCCTGCGCTTCCTCAAGCCGTTAGCCGATCCTATGGCCGTACTCCTCCTCGTCGCCGCCCCGACCTACCTGCTCCTCAATGACTATGCCGACGCCGCGGTGACGCTCGCCGCGCTGATCCCCATCGCCGGCGTCAACGTCCTCCTCGAATCGCGCGCAGAGCACGCCATTGAGCAGCTCAAGCGCTTGACCGCGCCCACGGCGGCCGTTGTCCGCGACCGCGAGGTTCGCCAGGTGCCCGTGGCCGAGCTCGTCCCGGGGGATCTGCTGGAACTCCGCGAGGGCGACGTCATCCCCGCGGACGCCGAGATTGTTGACGGTTTGCAGATGATGGTCGACGAGTCGGCCCTCACCGGCGAGTCGCATCCCTCGTCGAAGTCCTCCGCGGCCGCCGACGACGAGCGGCTTCTCTACGCCGGCACGAACGTGCTCTCCGGACACGGCCGCTGCGTCGTTACGGAGACGGGTCCACGCACGCGTTTCGGTCAGATCGGAACGCTCGTCGCCTCGATCGAGCAGGACCAGACCCCGCTCCAGAAGCTCATCCACCGCCTGGTGCTCCAATTCTCGGTGCTTGCCGGCGTCGTCTGCGTCATCGTCGCCGGGATCCAGCTCGTCTACGGCAACTCCCTCGGCGATGCCGTCATTGCCGGCGTGAGCCTCGCCATCGCGGCGATCCCCGAAGAATTCCCGATGGTCTTCACGCTCTACCTGGGTCTCGGAGCGTGGCGCCTTGCCCGGAGCGACGCTCTGGTTCGAAAGCTCGCCGGCGTCGAGACGCTCGGCGCGACGACGATCATCTGCACCGACAAGACCGGCACGCTCACGCTCGGAGAGCTCGAGCTCGCGGCCCTCGCGACCGGCACGACGGCGGTCCATTCCGGTGAGCCGCTCACTCCCGAGACCCGGGCGTTGCTCGAAACGACGGTCCTCGCCTGCGAACCGCAGCCGTTCGATCCGCTCGAACTTGCGATCCGTAGGTTTGCTGACGCCGCTGGCTCGACACCGCCCGAGCCCGCGGCGGAGCTCGTTGCCGACCACGCCTTCGACCCGGTCGCGAAATACATGTCGCACATCTGGCGCGCGAACGGCGGTTCGGTGATCGCCGCCAAGGGCGCCCTCGAAGGGATCCTCGACGTCTGCCAGGCCGATGCGGAAGCACGGCGCGCCGCGCACGCACTCAACGAAACGCTCGCCGGCGAAGGGATGCGGGTTCTCGCGGTAGCGCGTGGCGACCTGCCGGGTGATGCCACGACTCGCGCTGCCGACGAGCTCCATCTCCAGTTCCAGGGGCTCGTTGCCTTCCGTGACCCGGTCCGTCCGGGCGTGCTCGAAGCGCTGGGCGAATGCCGGGACGCCGGCGTGCGTGTCGTGATGATCACGGGCGACCATCCCCTGACGGCGCGCGCTGTCGCCCGCGACCTGGGATTGCCCGCCGGCGAAGAGATGGTCGTCACGGGCCCCGAGCTCGAGGCGCTCGACGAGGCCGGCCGTGTCGAGCGCCTCGAACGGACGGCGATCTTCGCGCGGGCCATGCCCGAGCAAAAGTACGAGGTCGTGCGCGCCCTCCGCGAGGCAGGCGAAACGGTCGCCATGACGGGCGACGGGATCAACGACGCCCCCGCGCTGCGCGAGGCCGACATCGGCATCGCCATGGGCAGGCGCGGCACCCAGGTTGCGCGCGAGTCGGCGACACTCGTCCTCCTCGACGACAACTTCGCCACCATCGTCCACGCCATCCGCGATGGCCGCCGCATCTTCGAGAACCTGCGGCGAGCGATGACTTACCTCATCGGCTTCCACATCCCGTTGCTGTTTGCCGCCGTGCTCGTGCCGCTCCTCGGGCAACCGTTGCTGCTGCTCCCCATCCACCTCGTCGTGCTCGAGCTGATCGTGCACCCCACGGTCTCGCTCGTCTTCGAAAGCGACCCCGCGCCAACGGACCTGATGCAACGCCGGCCGCGCAAACGCAGCGAAGGCATCCTCCGCCGCCGCGACGCTATACGGCCGCTGCTTACCGGGTTCACGCTTTCGTTCGCCTGCGTGGCCGTGTACCTGGGCGAGCTTGCAAGGGACGTGCCTGAAGAACGCGCCCGCGCCATCGGCTTCGCGACGATGGTCATTGGCCAGACGCTCATGGTCCTGGTCGAGCGGTCGCCGGAAATGCCGCTCTGGCGCGCTCAGTACCGGGGCGCGCTCGTGCTGGGGGTTATTGTCGTGGGCACGATCGCGACGGTGGTCGCGGCGACGGCCATTCCAGGGCTCTCCGGACTGATGAAGCTGGAGTTCCCCCATCCCTCCGAGTGGCTGCTCGTCGCCCTTGCGGCGATGGTGTCAACGCTCTGGTTCGAGCCGTTCAAGCGGAGCCTCGGTCGCAAGGCCGCCGACACCGGCTTCGCGCAGCCGTCAGCGGCCTGAGGGGCCAGTCACCGCCACGATCGCCTCTTCGAGAATGTCGCAGGCGCGGTCGATCTCGTCGTCCGTCACGTTCAGCGGCGGCATCAGGCGGATGGCGTTTGGACGGACGTTGTTCGCCAACAGCCCGCGTTGCCGGCAGGCATCGACCACGTCCGCCGAGATCTCCCGCGCCAGCCCGACGGCGATCAACATTCCCCGGCCCCGCACGTCCGTTACCACGGGGAGCCGGTCCTCCATCGAGCGCAGGCGCGCCATGAGCTTTTCCGACGCCCGCGCGCCCTGGCTGGCGATGTCGTTCTCGATGATGTAGCGCATCGTCGCAAGGCCCGCCGCCGTCGCGAGCGGGTTCGCGCCGAACGTCGTCCCGTGGTCGCCCTTCACGAGGTGGCTGGCGAGCTCCTCCCTGGCAAGCACCGCGCCGATCGGTATGCCCCCGGCCAGTCCCTTCGCCAGCGCCATGATGTCCGGCTCGACGCCCTCCTGCTCGTAGGCCCAGAGGCTGCCGGTGCGCCCGACCCCCGTCTGGATCTCGTCGAAGATGAGGAGCAGCCCCCTCTCGCTGCACCAGTCGCGCAGCGACTTGAGGAACCCCGCCGCCGGCATGTTCACGCCGCCCTCGCCCTGGATCGGCTCGGTGAGCACGGCCACCGTCTTCGCGGTCGTCGCTCGCTTCACGGCCTCGAAGTCGTTCCAGTCGACATGCACGAAACCCGGCGCAAGCGGCTCGAACGGCTCGCGGTAGCGCACCGTCCCGGTCGCGGCGAGCGCACCGAAAGTGCGTCCGTGGAATCCGTCGTTGAAGCTGATGATCTCGTGCGCGCCGTTGCGCACGTCGTGGCCCCAGCGCCGGGCGAGCTTGATCGCGGTCTCGATTGCCTCGGTCCCGGAGTTGCAGAAGAACACGCGGTCGAAGCAGGAGTGCTCGACGAGCAGCTTCGCCAGCTCGATCATTGGCGTCGTGTAGAACAGGTTTGAGGTGTGAATCAGCGTCGCGGACTGCTTCGCCACGGCCTCGGCGACCACCGGGTGAGCGTGTCCGAGCGCGTTCACGGCGAGCCCACCGACGAAATCCAGGTACTCACGCCCGTCGCTGTCCCAGACACGGGCGCCGGCCCCGCGTTCGATGACCACCGGCTGGCGGCCGTAATTCTGGAACAGGTAGCGGTGCTCTTCAGCGACCCAGTCCGTCATGGAACTCTCCAGGATGGGATTCAGACACGATAGCTACGGTGCGCCGTGCGGGGAAACGAGGAGCTTAGCTGAACGGCGCCAGCGCCAGCAACGTGGCCTGCGCGCCATCGCCGTCGGCCGCCGGATCCCGCGTCCAGGTCGCGTCGTGAAGGCGCCACCCCTGCCGCTCGTCCTCCAGCAGGAGCTCCAGGAGCTGGTCGAGTTGCTGCTGAAGTTCCGGCGCCCGGATTGGCACGAGGGCTTCGATGCGTTCGTCGAGGTTGCGCTTCATGATGTCCGCGCTGCCGATGAAATGCTCCGGCTGACCGCCGTTCTCGAACCGGTAGACCCGTGAATGCTCGAGGAAGCGCCCGACCACGCTGACCACGCGCGCGTTCTCGCTCAGGCCCGGCAGGCCCGGCCGCAGCCGGCAGATTCCCCGGACGACGAGGTCGATTTTCACGCCCGCCATCGAAGCCTGGTAGAGGAGGCGGGTGAACTCTCGGTCTTCAAGCGCGTTCATCTTGAACGTCAGGTGGGCGGGACGGCCGTTGCGCGCGTGCTCCATCTCGCGGCGAACGCGCCGTTCGAGCTCGCCGCGGAGGGAAATCGGGGCCACCAGCAGCTCCCGCGGCTCGTTCATCTCGGCGTAGCCCGTGAGGTGGTTGAAGAGCTGGACGAGATCGGCGCAGATCGCGGGGTCGGCGGTGAACAGGCCGAGGTCCGTGTAGAGCCTTGCCGTGCGGGAGTTGTAGTTCCCCGTCCCGACGTGGGCGTACATCGTGACGCCGCTGACTTCCTCTCGAACGACGAGACAGCATTTGGCGTGAATCTTCTGGTTTGGGTTGCCGTAGGCGACGTGGACTCCGGCGCTCTCCAGCCTGCGGGCCCATTCGATGTTGTTGGCCTCGTCGAAGCGCGCGGTCAGCTCCACCAGCACCGCGACCTGCTTGTCGCGGCTGGCCGCGTCGATCAGCGCCTCGAGGATGGGCGAATCGGGCGAGGTCCGGTACATCGTCGCTTTGATGGCGAGGACCGACGGGTCGTCGGCCGCCTCGTCGATGAAACGCACCACGGTCGCGTCGAACGATTCGTAGGGATGGTGGACGAGGATGTCGTGCTCGCCGATCGCCGCGAAGAACGGCGCCGTCCCGTCCTTGGCGCCGGCGAACGCCGAGGGTACCGCCGGCGTGAACGGCGGGTCGATCAGCTCGGGAATGCCCACGGATGCGAGCTGCATCAGGTCGCTGAGTCCGAGTGGGCCGCCGGATACGTAGACGTCGCGCTCATCCAGGGCGAGCTCTTCGCGCAGGCGCTCCAGGCGCGCGGGAGGCAGCGAGCCACAGATTTCCAGCGCGACCGCATCCGCCAGCCGGCGCCGGCGCAGCTCGCGCTCGATCAACTCCAGCAGATCGTCTGATTCCTCGCCGGGGCTGCCGATCTCGACGCTCCGGATCACGCGGAACGCGTGCCAGTCGGTCACTTCCATGCCCGGGAAGAGGAGGTCGAGGTGGGCCGCGATCAGGTCCTCGAGGAGCACGAATTGGAGGCCGTCGATCGCCACCAGTCGCGGCCGGTTCTGCGGCACCTTGATCCGCGCGAAACGATCCTGGCCGCTTGCCGGGTTGCGTACGTTCAGACCGAGCGACAGCGACCCGCCCGAGATGAACGGGAACGGATGGGATGGGTCGACCACGAGCGGCGTGAGCACCGGGAAGATCGCCTGCTCGAAGTATTCCCGCAGCCGCTCGCGGCTCGTCGTGTCGAGGTCACCGAAGCGCAAGATTCGGATGCCTTGAACTGCCAGCTCCCGTGAAAGCTCCGCCGACCACAATGCGTCCATCTCGCGCCGCATCCGCGCGCAGCGCTCGAATTACGAGGTCGAGCTGCTCGGCGATCGTGCGGCCGTCGACCGTGCGATTGCGCGGCTCGTGCTTGAGGACGCGCTTGAGCCAGCCGACGCGCTTGGCCGCGAACTCGTCCAGGTTGCTGGCTGTGATCGCGAGAAACTTCACGCGCTCGATCAGCCGGTTACGATGACTCCGCGCCTCCTCGAAGACGCGCTCGTTGAATTCGAGCCAGCTCAACTCTCGATTCAGGTAGAGCCTGGGGTCATCGAGGTCGATCTCGGGCTGAGGCAGTACACCCTCAAGGGTTTCGGCTGTCACGGTTGCTCCGCGAACGCTGGCTGGACTCATTGTAACAGCGGCGTTCGGTGACCCACGCCTGAGCCCTTAACAATTTCTAGCCCGGAACGAACGAAGTTCCGCTCGCCGCTCGACCGGTGAGTGCGCCCGCCTTCCGTCCGTCGATAATCCGGACCGGCACGCCGAGGTCCAGCGCATGAAGACAGGCTTCGACCTTTGGGATCATGCCGCCGGAAATCGTCCCGTCAGCAATGAGCGACCGCGCTGTCTCGGCGGTAAGGTGCGGAATCACGGCGCTGGCGCCGTCGCGTACCCCATCGACGTCAGTCAGGAAGACGAGCTCCTCGGCGTGGAGCGCCGCCGCAATCTCGCCCGCGATCGTGTCGGCGTTGACGTTGACGAGCTGGTCGGCGGCCCTTCCCGCGACATAACCGATGGAGCTGATTACCGGGATGATCCCCGCGGCATGGAGGGCAAGGATTGCCTCCGGATGCACCGCGACCGGAACTCCCACGAACCCGAGCGCGGGATCCGCGAGCCGGCATTCCAGGATCCGTCCGTCCGCGCCGGAAAGTCCCACCGCCGTTGCCCCGGCGGCGTTGATCGCGGCCACGATCCGCTTGTTCACCAGCCCGGCGAAGACCGCGACGACCACCGGCAGAACCTTGTCGTCGGTAACCCGCAGCCCGCGCTCGAAATGCGAAGGGATGCCCATCGCTTCGAGCCAGCGGCTCGCCTCCGCCCCGCCACCGTGGATCACCACCGGTACGTTGCCGGCGATGGCCATCGCCGCGACGTCGCGAAAAGTCGTGTCCGCCTCGCCGAGGGTGCTCCCGCCGATCTTGATGACCAGCGGTCCGCTCACGTGTGGTAGTCCGCGTTGATGCTGACGTACTCGGCCGAGAGATCGCAGCCCCAGCCGGTCGCGCTCGCGTTGCCCGCGCCGAGGTGAACAGCGATCGTGACCGTGTCGCGCTTCATCTCGCCACTGAGCGCCTCAGCGTCGAAGTCCGCGGGCTGCTCGTTCTCGAACACGCGGACCCCGCAGAGGTCGACGGTGACCGCCGGCTCGCTGACCGCGACACCCGATCGGCCGATGACCGCGACGATCCGTCCCCAGTTGGGGTCGGCGCCGTGGACCGCGCTCTTGAGCAGGTATGACGTGGTGAACAGGCGAACGAGCGAACGGGCGTCATTCTCTGTCGCTGCGCCGTGAACTTCGAACTCGATGAGCTTGGTTGCGCCTTCGCCGTCGCGGGCCATCTCCTTCGCGAGGTAGACGCAGAGTGACTCGACCGCTTCGGCGAATGTGCCCGCGAGCTGGTGGCTCGCGGTGATCGTCCCACCGCCGCCGGCGCCGTTGGCGAAGAGGATCGCGGTGTCGCTCGGGCTCGTGTCGCCGTCGATCGAGAGCAGGTTGAACGAGCGCTCGACGGCGGCCGAAAGTGTGCGCTGCAGGAAGGATTGCTCGACGGGCGCGTCGGTCGCCAGGAAGGCCAGCATCGTCGCCATGTTCGGATGGATCATCCCCGAGCCCTTGGTCGCGCCGCCGAGTGTGTAGGGGCCGAAGCGCACGGAGCCGTGCTTCGGACGCGTGTCCGTTGTCATAATCGCTCGAGCGAACGCGGCGCCGCCAAGCGGCGAGGGCTCGATCGCCTCAATTCCCGCGCGCATCTTGTCCATCGGCAGGAAATGGCCGATGACGCCCGTGCTGCACACGAGCACGTCCGCCGCCTCAATCCCGAGCTTTGCCGCTGCCCAGGCCGTGACCTGTTCCGCGTCGTCGAGGCCCCGCTGGCCCGTGCTCGAATTCGCGCAGCCGGCGTTCACGATGACCGCCCGCGGATGGCCCTTCAGGAGATGCGCCCGATTCACGTCGACTGAGGCCGAATGCAGCAGGTTTTGCGTAAACGTTGCCGCCACGGTGCACGGCCGGTCGGAAGCCAGCAGCGCGACGTCGAGCTTGTCGTCCCCGTACGTCTTGATGCCCGCGTAGACGGCGCCCGCGGAGAAGCCCTGGGCCGAGGTTGGCGAGCCGGCTGGATCGACGTCGAGCGCCATCAGGGATACACCGCCGGCAGGTCGAGTCCCATCGTCTGCGGGAGGCCAAGCATGAGGTTCATGTTCTCGATCGCCTGGCCTGCCGCCCCTTTCACCAGGTTGTCGAGCACGCCGAGCGCGACGAGCACGCCGTTCCGTTCGTCGACCACCGGGTGGACGAGGCACATGTTGTTGCCGAGCGTGTGCTTCGTATGCGGAGGCGAATCGACCACCCGCGTAAACGGCGCCCCGTCGTAGAATTCCCGGTACAGCTCGATGACCTCGCCCTGAGAGATCGGCCGCGCCAGCTGCGCGTAGCAGGTCGCGTGGATGCCGCGCGTCATCGGCACCAGGTGCGGCACGAACGTCACCTTCGGTTGCCGTCCTTCGCACAACGCGCCGAGTTCCTGGGCGATCTCCGGCTGGTGGTTGTGGTTCGCCACCTTGTACGCGGAGACATCTTCGTTCACCTCGCTGTAGCCGTAGCTGCCGCCGCTGCCTCGCCCAGCGCCCGAGATCCCCGACTTCGCGTCGACCACGATCGACTGCTGAATGATCCCCGCCGCCACGGCCGGCGCCAGCGCGAGGATCGAGGCGGCGGGATAGCAGCCAGGGTTCGCCACGATCGAGGCGCCGCGAATCGCATCGCGGTTCAGCTCAGGGAGCCCGTAGACAGCGCCCGCCAGCAGATCCGGTGCCGGGTGTGGCTTGCCGAACCATTGCTCGAATGCCGCCGGGTCCTTGAGGCGGAAGTCGGCGGCGATGTCGACGACCTTGACGCCCCGGCGGGCGAACGGCTCGCAGGCCACCGCGCTCTCCGCCGTGGGCAGCGCCGAGAACACGACGTCAACGTCGGCCTCGATTTCCGAGGAGATGACGAAGTCGCCGTAAACCGCCAGGTGAGGGAACGCGTCGCCGAGGCGCTTGCCGGCGAGTGAGCGCCCCGTGATGGCGGCGAGCTCGACGCCCGGGTGGTTCCATAGCAGGCGCGCCGCCTCCATGCCTGCGTAGCCGGTGA
>JAKALX010000107.1 GCA_021823905.1 Chloroflexota bacterium
CCTGTACTCCCTGGAGAGCTACCTCTTCAGCCACGTGACCCAGACCTGTCAAACCACCGGGATGCTGTCAGCGTTCGACTTCTTCTGCATCATCATTTGGAAGGCGAATCGCGCGAAGTCAAAGATCGCCCGGCGACTCCTTACTGCCACAGGAACGGCGACCCTGGAAGACGCCGTGCGCATCGTCACAACAACGTTGGCGGCAACACCGGACCCCCGGGAACGTTTCGACTTACTGGTAGACCGTTGGGGCCTGAGGCTACCCATGGCGACCGCCGTGCTCACCGTCCTGTATCCGAACGAGTTCAGCGTCTACGACTATCGAGTTTGTGCGGTGCTTGCCGACAAATGCGGAGTTCCCGGGCTCGACACGCTAGGGAACGTCGTCAACTCGGATCATCGCTGGGAGGGATACCAGAAGTTCTTGGGCGCCGTCCGAGATGCAGCGCCGGGGCGTCCGCTCCGCTCTGCGGACAGGGCGCTGTGGGGAACGTCGTTCGCTTCCGACCTAGACCTCGATATTGCATCGGCATTTGGCCCATCGGATTCGCCCGTCACGCGACCTCAGCCGGACCCGGCAGGGCCGTAACCCGCTGCTTTCCATGACCGACCGGAGACGGTGGGTTTGCTGATTTCCACCGAGCTACATATCGCGGCCGGTGAGCTGGCGGCGCCACGCACCGTCGCGGCGGGTGAGTCTTTCGAGGTCAGCCGGCCAGGGTGTTTTCCATTGGCAGGACCAGGGGCGGCTCACGCAGGAAGCTCAGCGTTTCCATTTGCGACAGCGCGGCGCTGACCGCCTTCTCCGTCGTGGGCTTCACGGAGATGACGAACGCCAGGTTGCCGGGGTCCTGGTTTGGCTCCTCGAAGACGGCGTCGATGTTGATCTTCTCGCCGGCGATGATGTTGGCGAGGCGGGCGATGATGCCCACTTCGTCCTTCACGAGGAAGCGCAGGAAGTAAGGGGTCTGGCCGGCCTCGACGCCAACCTCGGCGATCTCCCGCGGTGCCACGTAGCCGAACGACGGAGCGCGCAATGGGCTGCCCTGCTGGAGGTCGCGTGCCGCGCTCATGATGTCGCTGACGACGGCCACGCCCGTGGGCGCGCCGGCGCCGCGGCCGTAGTAGAGGGTATCCTCGCCGTACCGGCCCTTCACCCAGATCGCGTTGTACGAGCCCTGAACCTTGGCGAGCATCGCCGCCTGCGGGACGAGCACGGGACGCACGTACAGCGACAGGCCATCGCCGATGCGAGCGCCGGCGGCGATCAGCCGGATCGTGTAGCCGAGCCGGTGCGCGTAGGCGAAGTCGGTCGGCGTAATCCTGGTGATGCCCTGGCGGAAGATGGCGTCCGTGGGCACGCGCGCACCGAAGCAGAAGTTGGCGACGATGGCGAGCTTCGAACGTGCGTCGTAGCCCTCGACGTCGGCCTCGGGCTTCGCCTCGGCGTAGCCGCGCCGTTGCGCTTCGGCGAGCGTGTCGGCGAAGGGTGCGCCGGTGCGCTCGATCTCCGTGAGGATGAAGTTGCAGGTGCCGTTGAGGATGCCGTAAACGGCCTCGATGCGGTCGGCGGCGATACCTTCGCGCAGCGCGTTGAGGATGGGGATGCCGCCGCCGACGCTGGCCTCCAGGTGGAGCGATGTCTTGTTTTCGTACGCCAGTTGGGCCAGCTCGCGGCCGCGCAGGCCGAGCAGCTCCTTGTTGGCGGTGACGACCGGGCGTCCGTGGCCAAGGGCGGTCGTCTGCACGTCGTAGGCGATTGTCGTGCCACCGACCACTTCGACGACGATGTCCACTTCGGGGTGCTCGACAGCCTCGCGCCAGTCGCGGGTCAACAAGCGCCTGCCCGTGGGCGTGTCTACCTCCTGGCGCGTCTCTACTTCGAGACTCGCCGCCGCTCGCAGATGGAGCTTGAATCCGAGCTTTCGCTCCAGCTCGGCCGCGTTCTCATCGAGTATGCGGATGGTCGCGCCCCCGACCGTTCCCATTCCCACAATCGCAATGTTCACGTCGCGCATAGATCACAGTCCGTTCGAGATGATCTCAGCGTAATAGCTCCCGAGCATACACGGAGTCGCTGGCGCCGCGATTCGGCCGGCGCTGCCCGAGTGCCGGCGAGCCGTTCGGCGTACGATGCACCCCACCATTTGCTTCGAGGTCACACATGTCACGACTGAGCGAAACATTTCACCTTGCCGGGCTGGAGATCGCGGCGCTGAGCGACGGGGCGCCCGACCGCGCCCTCGGGGGCTTCTTCCACGGCGTCGACGCAGCCGAGTGGACGCGGGCGCTGGGCATCACAAGCGCGGACGAGCCGGTGCCTTTCAACTTCGGCACCTTTCTCATCCGGGGCGACGGCCGGACCGTGCTCGTCGACGCGGGATACGGTGCGGCAGGCAAGGCGCTGGGAGTCCCAGGCGGCGGCGAGCTCCTTCAGCGCATCGCCGAGCTGGGGGTGAAGCGCGACGAGATCGACACGATCGTCCATACGCACCTGCACCTGGACCACTGCGGCTGGGACACGGACGCCGAGCATGACCGGGCGGTCACGTTCCCGAACGCGACCGTTCACGTCTCGCGGAAGGAGCTGGACTACTGGACGGGGCCGGCGACCGACGAGAATCCCGCCGCTAAAGGCGCTCGCGCCACGATTGCGCCGCTGCTCGAGAGCGGGCGGGTGAAGACGTTCGAGGGCGAATTCGCGGTAACCGGATCAATCGTCATGGTGCCGACGCCAGGGCACACGCCGGGCCACTGCTCGGTGCTTGTCGCCTCGAACGGGGAGCATCTGCTCATCCTCGGAGACGCGGCGCATCACCCGACGCACCTGGAGCACCACTCGTGGATCCCGCAGGTCGACGTCGATCCGGCGGAATCGACCCGCTCCCGCGCAAAGGTGGCGCAACTGGCCGTCGAGAAGAACGCGATCGTCACGGGCGGTCACTTCCCGATCCTGACGCTCGGGAGGGTGAAGAAGGTCGAAACCGGGTACCGGTGGGAGTCGCTATAGGTTGGGAGGATCACCCTTCGCCGCAAGCTCGGCGCCAAACAGCGACCGGGTGGCCGTTGGCACCACCGGCCACCATCGCCCCGCGACGCACGTCGTGTTACCGCTGAGCTGAGAGGAGCAGCCTCCGTATCAGCCGATCCTTGTCGGCGTCCGCGCGCTTGGGCACCATGGCGATCGGCACGGGGTTGTAGGCGCCGCCACTGACTTTCTCGCCGTCGTCGCTCATCTCGCCCATCGAGAACTTGAACAGCGTGATCGACTGCTCGTCCTCCTCGAGGTAATAGCCCTGAGCCTTCTGGGATTCGTTCAAATAACCCTCAAGGCGCTTGCCCACAGTTCACCTCCTGGCGTTGGACCCGCTTTGTTGCCCCCGGTATAGCACCGCGCCGCAGGAAGCGCATGGTCCACGCCGGTTTCTGGGCCGCTCTCCTGCCGTGCAGCGGGCCCAGAAACCGGCACAAGAGGCGCACGCTCAGTACGAGCGCGGGAGCCCGAGCTCGTGCTGGCCGATGAAGTTCAGGATCATCTCCTGCGTCACCGGGGCGATGCGCATCACGCGGACCTCGCGCCAGTAGCGCTCCACGTCGAACTCGCGGGCGTAGCCAAAACCGCCAAGCGTCTGGAGCGCGCGATCGGCCGCTTCGAAGCCCCATTCCGAGGCGAGGTACTTGGCCATATTTGCCTCGGCTCCGCACGGCTGTCCCTGGTCGTAGAGCCACGAGGCCTTGCGGATCATCAGCTCAGCCGCCGCGAGCTTCGCGTGGGAGTCGGCCAGCGGGAACTGAATCCCCTGGTTCTGCCCTATCGGCCGCCCGAAGACGACGCGCTCCTTCGCGTAGGCGGTCGCTCTTGCGAGGGCCACCCGGCCCGTCCCGAGCGCCTCGGCGGCGATGAGGATCCGCTCGGGATTCAGTCCGTCGAGGAGGTGATAGAAGCCCCGGCCCACTTCGCCCACGACGTCACGCTGTTCGACGGGCAGGTCGTCGTAGAAGACTTCGTTCGAGTCCACCGCGTGGCGCCCAAGTTTGTCGATCTCGCGAATCGTGACGTGTGCCGGATCGAGATTGGCGAGGAAGAGGGTCATGCCGTCGGTCCGGCGGCTCGAGTCTTCGAGCGTGGTCGTTCGGGCGAGGAGGAGGACTTTGCTCGATTCCTTCGCCTTCGAGGTCCACACCTTCTGGCCACGAATGAGAAAGCGATCGCCGTCGCGCCTGGCGAAGGTGGTGATGGAAGGAGTGTCCGAGCCCGCTGTTGGTTCGGTCACGCCGAAGGCGACATGGAGCCGCCCGGCCGCAGCCTCGGGCAGGATGCGCTGCTTGAGCTCGGCGGTGCCGTGCCGCACAACGGGGTTGAGGCCGAAGATCGTCAGGTGCAGGGCTGTCGCCCCGTTCATCGCCGCCCCGGAGGCCGCGACCTCCTCGAGCAGGATCGAGGCCTCGGTGATGCCCAGGCCGGCTCCTCCGTATTCCCGGGGGATGGCTATCCCCAGCCAGCCTGCGTCCGCGAACGCCTGGTAGAACTCCCAGGGGAAGCGGTGCTCTGTGTCGCAGGCGCGCCAGTAGGCGTCGTCGAACTTGCGGGCGAGGGCCCTCGCCTGACCGCGAATCTGCTGTTGCTCCTCGGTCAGTGCAAAGTCCATGTCCTTACCCTCCTGGCGGCCCCGCCGCGGGAGCCGCGCCTCACGTCTCTCCGCCGGCATGATTGTATTGTCCGGCGCCTAACAGGGAGCCGGCTCAGACATCCTTCTGGGCGCGGCGGCAACGAAACCAAATGACTCGCTCTGCCTGTACCATTTCCAGATGGAAACACAGTTCGACGAACGCAATTTCCGCCTTCTCGCCGCGATGCCATCGGCCTTTCGCGCTCTCGCGGCCGAGTTCGAAGCCGCTCCCGCGCTTGCCGCGCCGCGTTCTCCGTGGGGCGTGAAGGAATGCGTCGCCCACGTGCTGGACGTAGCCGAGATCGCGTTTGTGAGCCGGATCGGTCGCATTGTGACGGAGGAAAACCCGTTCATCCGCTCGATCGACCCGTCGGCACGGCTCGAGACTGAGGGATACCTGCTGCTGCCGATCGAGTCGCTCCTCGACGAACTGGACGACCGGCGCGCGCGTGACGTTGCGTGGCTGCGTTCCATTCCAAGGGAAGCTTTCGCCCGGACGGGCACGCACGACCGGGCAGGGACGCTGAGCGCGGCCGACATCGCGAATTACTGGGCCTTCCACGACCTCACGCACGTGCGCCAGGCGGCGAAGGCGCTCCAGGATGAGCTCATTGGCCGGCTGGGGAACACACGCCTGTTCATCGAAGAGGTGTGACCCGCGGGAGCCGACCTACCAGACCCCGCCGAACCGGCTGCCCGACTCGTACACCCTCAGACCGCGATGGAAGACGACCAGTGCGAGCGCTACAAAGAACGCCGTTCCCGCGAACAGCGCAGCGAGCGCGGGGAGCGACGCGGTGCGCACAAATTCGGCTGGCAGATAGCCAACGAACCCGGCCGGGATTGCCGTGTAGAGCACCACACGCAGCGCGCCCCCGAAGAGCGAGCTCGGGTAAAGCCCGAAAGTGATCTGGAACTCCAGCATCTGCCGGGCGACGACCTCGATCCGGCCGAGCCAGAACGCGAGGCTCTGAAGAAGGACAGCAGAAGCCGTGAACACCACGGCGCTGGCGACGATCGCGGCCAGTCCCAGCGGAGCGGCCGCGAGGTGCGACCGGGTCGCCAGTGACAGGAAGATCACGCCCGTCGCCAGGTCACCCCAGCCCGAGGCTGTGCTTCGGGACGCGACGATCTGCAGCAGTGGCGGGCGTGGCTGGACGAGGATGGGATCGAGATCGCCGTCGCCGATCGCTCGCGCAAGTTGCAGCGCGCCGCCGGCGAGAACGTTGAACAGCCCGTAGCCGCCGGCGACGACGGCGAACAGCACGAGCATGTCATCGAGCCGCCAGCCACGAACCTCGTTGAACCGGTGAAAGAAGATGAGCCAGGTCACGAAGAACGTCACGTTGTTGAGCAGCATGAATGACGCCTGCAGCCAGAACGCCCCGCGGAGAGCGAGCGAGGCCTTGAGGTTGGTGGTCACAAGCGCGCTGGCGTAGCGCAATCCGCCGATGGCCGGTTCGCGTCGCATGGTGTTCACCCTCCGCTGGTCTCGATCGCCCGTAGCGCCCGCCCCCAGAGCCAGGCCACGAACACGGCACCCGCCAGATTCCAGAACAGGAGCTGGCCGGCGACACGTGCGGCGTCGCCCCCGTCGAGCCCGAAGACCATGCGCCCGGGCCCGTTGAGCATCGCCGCAAACGGCGTCCATCTCGCTGCCGCCGCCAGCCAGTGCGGATATACCTCGAGCGGGAGCAAGAGCCCGCCAAGCGCAAAGGCGAGCTTCTGCCAGATCCAATAGACCGGCGAGGCGTCGTGCAGCCAGATCGCGGAGAGGCCGATCGCTGCGGACGACAGCACCGCGAGACACGCGGCCGGGAACACCAGGACGAGCGCCACCACAACGCCCCGGAGGTCGCCCGGGACCCCGGCTCCAAAGACCGCGCCGCAGGTGAGCGCCATCGGCGTCAGCAGTGCGAGGCGAACGGCCATCCCGCCTGCGGACTCGGCCAGTCGCGCCGCGGCGTAGGGGACGGGTTGCGGCAGCCGGGCAACGAGGTCGCCGCTGCGCAGGTCAGCTTCAACCTCGAGGTGGAGGTAGGGAAAGGAGAGCATGACGAGCTCGGTGATGACGATGTACCAGACAAGGTCGGCACGGGTGCGCCCGGCCAGGAGACCGCGTTCGAGCACAGCCGCCCAGACCCGTGAAAAGACGAGCAGGATAACGGCCACGAACAGCATGCGCGCGGCGAGCGTCGCCTTGCCGGCGAACTCGCGCCGCGCCCCAAGAGCGGCGTAGGCCAGGTACGCGGGCGTCGCCCGGCTTCGCTGGCGGGCGCTCACGGCGAGCCTCCCGGAGATGCATCCCGCTCGGCGCGCTCGTAGATCGCCTGGACGATCTCCTCGAGCGGCGGGTCCTCCACGGTGATGTCGTGCACGGCCGTAGCGTCGAGGATCGCCTGCACGACGGTTTCGATCCGCGTCCGGTCCGTCTCAACCTCCAGCACCGTCCGCTGGGGCGCTCGGCCGACCACGCGCACGCCGGGCAGATCGACGTCGACGCGCTCCTCTGCCGTGACGACGGTCACGACCTTGCGCCGGATGAAGCCGGAGCGGAGCGACCCAACGGGCTGATCAAGCATCAGGCGGCCACGATGGATGACGAGCGCGCGGTCACAGACGCGCTCCATGTCGCCGGTATCGTGCGAGGTGAGCAGCACGGTGGTGCCGTCGCGCTCCGACCGCGAGTGGACGAGCTCGCGCAGGGTCGCCTTCGCGACAACGTCGAGCCCGATCGTCGGCTCGTCGAGGAAGAGGATGCCGGGGCGATGGAGAAGCGACGCAACCAGCTCGCAGCGCATCCGCTCCCCAAGCGATAGCTGCCGGACCGGCTTGGCCACGAGGTCGCCGATGGCGAACGCCTCCACGAGCTCGCCGCGGCGGCGGCGGTAGCCGGCGTTGTCGAGACTATAGACACGCGCGAGCAGGTCGAAGGTGTCGTTCGCGGGCAGGTGATACCAGAGCCGGGAGCGCTGGCCGAAGACTGTGCCAATGGTGTATCCGAGCGCGCGCCGCTCCCGCCAGGGCACGAAGCCGGCAACGCGCACCTCACCCGCGGACGGGTGGAGCACACCGCACAAGACCTTGATCGTCGTCGACTTGCCGGCTCCGTTCGGCCCGATGAAGGCAACGCGCTCGCCCGGCTCGATAACGAACGAGACATCCTCAACCGCGCGCACCACGCGGTATTCGGGGCGGAAGAGCCGGCGCGCGGCCTGGCCCATGCCACCATGGCGCACGCTGGCGCGGAACTCGCGCGACAGGTTCTTGACTTCGATAGCCGCCATGGCACACCCCCTGAAACTCGAAGCGCCCCTTCCGTGGCCGGAAGGGGCGCTTGCTGGTCTCGAACCCACGATTCCCGGCTCTACTCGCGCCAACCCTCCGTGCCAAGCACGACAACGCACGAAATCGGCGCGCACACGTACGCCGCGGCAGTGTGTGGCCGCGGGGAACCGGATGCGCGAGCAGACATAGACCGGGACTCCATGTGCGCCAGTGTTCTGCGCGAGGCACGAGGGTGTCAAGATGCGCGGCCGGCAGGCGGCTACGCGAGCAGGACCAGCCGCGCGTGCTCGCTTCATTCTCCGCGGAACGCAACACCCGGCGGCGTACGATGCTTGCGTACATCGCTGCTGGAGTTTTCCCGATGCCGTTCGCCGACGAAGCCGCCGCGCAAGCCTACCGCGAAGCCTGGGAGGCCTGGAACAAGCAGCTCGCTCAGCTCCACCACGTGTTTCTCGACGGTGAGCGGCCGCGGCCTGATCAGCTCAAGGGGCTGCTCAACCGCGAGGCGCGCGCGAAGGAGAAGTACGACGAGGCGCGGCTACGCCTGCTCGGCCTCGACGAGCCTGCGTTCCCGGTCGAGGACGTGATGGAGAACCCGTTTCGCTAAGACCGAGTGCGACCTGTGACGTATTTCGTCCCACACCCGAGGGCGCCGTCTCACCCCGCGCGAGTTGTTACGCACTGGCGGTCTCGGGGCACGCCTGAATTGCCCGCACCCGGCCCGGTTGATAGATTGGGATTCCCCGAGCGGCGCGTGGCAGGGTAGCTCAGCCGGTCAGAGCGCACGACTCATAAGCGCAAGTTGTGATTCTCACTCTCGTCACCACCTGCGAGTCTGAGGCAGGCGCGCCAGCGTGTCAAGTCCGAGCGATGTAATCCGCTGAGTCGGTCCGAGATATTCCGCTGAGCCTAGACGCAGAAAAACCCGGACAAGCCGGGCTTTGTATGACTGAGCGCATGACCTAGTTCAGGCAGAGGAGAGGTTCCCACTTCGGCACCCTCGGCCATTGCGGCAGCTCGGGCCACGCTGGCGGAACGCTTGGCTTGGTCGGGTGTTTCGGCAGTGGACCACCGAAGCCGTTGCAACGCAGGCATTGCTGCACGAACGGTGAGTAGCAGCGGTGGCAGCGTGGGCATTCCCATCCTAGTGACATGGCTTCTCCTTCGTACGCATGAAGGCGTTGGCAAGCATCGTGCAGACACGCTCCTCGTGCTTCTCGTCCTCCTCGCGCATCTCGTTGACGATGACGTGCATCACTTCATGGATGTAGACACGTTCTAGTTCCGTGTCGCTCATGTCGGCGACGGCCTTCAGGTTGAACTTCAGCGTTGCCCGCTTGTACTCCCAAATGGTGTTGGCGCAGGCTGCGGCTGTACTGCTGAGTGTGCCGTCAATGAGTAGGTCGCCATCGACGTATTGCGTGAAGATTTCCCACTCGTACATGCCGAGTGTGCTACGCCACTTTCGCGCGACAGCCTTGATGCGGTCGCGTTGCCGCTTCCAATCCTTCACAGTTTCGCCTTGCCGTCGGCTGTCAGGTGCCGCCGTATGTAGTGGTCGGTCAGTGCCGCGTCGGCCGCGGCTTTGTCGCGGAACACATACAGGTCTGTTGCCCCGCACTCTCCGCATGTCCAACTCCACCGGCTTGTGTCAGGCATTGGTCAACTCCTTGTTGATGGTGACGCGTGGATTGCTGACCATGAGCCACGCTTCGAATCTGTACGGGCTTGGCTCTTCGTTCTTTGGCAGCTCTCGGTCTGCCGCGTTGTAGCGGTAGCGCTGGACTGTAGGAAGGAACGTATTGTTGTCGATACCAAGTAGAAAGCCCTCACCATTGTGCTCAGCGTGCCAGCCGTCTTCGAGGTACTTGGCTTTGACTTTGCCGCACGCGCAGCTCGTCACCTTGTAGCCAAGCTTGCGCACGTCACCGCAGGAATCACAGAACAGCAGCTTCACGACGCCAGTTCCGCCGGGTGCAAGACCCGGCCCGCGAAGCCCTGTAAATTCTGGT
>JAKALX010000108.1 GCA_021823905.1 Chloroflexota bacterium
AGATGGACGCGGAAGAGGTGTTCCAGGCGTATCTGCCGGGGCTGCGGAAGCTGAACCCTGCGTTCGACCCGGCGTGGGTGCGGCAGAAGTGGCTGTTCAAGGACCCGGGCGGCCAGCCGGTGATCACGACGAACTACTCGCGTTCGATCCCGGAAATGCGAACCGGGATCACTGGGCTGTACCTGTCGAACACGACGCAGGTGTACCCGGAAGACCGGGGCCAGAACTACTCGCTGATCCTGGGCGAGCAGGTGGCGGAGCTGATCGACGGGGACACAGCCACGATTGGCGCGGCTCAGGGCGCGCCGATATAGTAGTGCTGCATTTCACAATCGAGGTGACGGCCGATGGCGGCTGAACCGACCACCGCCGAACTGCGCGCCCTCATCGCCGAGTTCGAGCCCGGGAAAGGTCACCTGGTGCCAGCGCTGCACAAAGTGCAGGAGACGTACGGGTACATCATGCGCGAGGCGATCGAGGCCGTGGCGGAGCAGCTCAACACGACGCCCGCGCTTGTCTACGGGTGCGTCTCGTTTTACGACGATTTCCGCACGCATCCGGCGGCGAAGACGGAGATCTCGTGGTGCAGCGGCCCGGCGTGCCGGCTCAAGGGCGGCGACCAGATCCGGTCGGCGATGCAGCAGACGCTGGAGGTCGCCCTCGGCGGGCAAACAGAGGACCACGGGGTCGGGTTTCACCTGGGGCAGTGCATCGGAACATGCAGCGAGGCGCCGCAGGTGTGGGTCAACGGGAAAGTTGTCGGCGACCTCACGGTGGCGAAGGCGATCCGCCTGGCGCGCGACCTGAAGGGGAGCAAATGAACGCGCGCCTTGAATCGCTGATCGCAGCGGCAAAGCAGGCCTGGGCGGCCGAACGATCGAGCGGGAAAGTGCGGCTCACGGTGGTGCTGGACACGTCGTCGGTGGCGCGCGGGGCGGAAGAGACGATCGCCGCGATGCGTGACGCGATCGAGAAGCAGCACCTGAACGCCGAGGTCGCGATCGCCGGGAGCTGGGGCTTCTGCTGGATGGAGCCATGCGTCGCGGTGCGGAACGCCTCGGGAACGGAGACCGTGCTCTACGCGAACATCACGGCGGAGCGCGTGGAGGAGTTCTTGCAAGCCGTCGTGACCGAGGGGCGGCACGTACCCGAGTGGGCGCTGGGCGTGGCGGAAGGCAATCCAACGGCGGACGTGCCGCTGCTGGCGGATCACCCGTTCATGAAGGGTCAGATCCGGCGGTTGATGGCGAACATCGGGACGACGGACCCGGAGAACATCGACCACTACCTCGCGCACGATGGCTATGTCGGGTTCGGCAAGGCGCTGGAGATGGACGCCGAGACAATCGTGAAGGAAGTGGTCGACAGCGGCCTCGGGGGGCGGGCCGGCGGCGGCTTCCCGGCGGGACGGAAGTGGGACTTCCTTCGCACGGCGACGACAAGCCCGCGCTACCTGGTGTGCAACGCCGACGAGGGTGACCCGGGCGCCTGGGTGAACCGGGTGCTGATGGAGGGCGACCCGCACCTCATCATCGAGGGGATGCTGATCGCGGCGCTGGCGGGGCACGCGGACGCGGGCTACGTCTACATCCGCTACGAGTACCCGCTGTCGTTCAGGCGCATGCAGATCGCGGTCCAGCAGGCGTACGCGAAGGGCCTGCTTGGCAATGACATCCTGGGGAGCGGCAAGAGCTTCGACATCGTCGTCTTCCGGGGCGCCGGCTCGTACGTATGCGGCGAGGAGACGGGCCTCATCAACTCGATCGACGGCCATCGCGGAATGCCGCGGATCAAGCCGCCGTTCCCGGCGCAGGCGGGTCTCTGGAACAAGCCGACAAACGTGAACAACGTGGAGTCGTACGCAAACGCGCCACTGATCCTGCGCAACGGCGCCGAGTGGTGGAGCAGCGTCAGCACGGCGAAGGAGAAGGGGACGAAGATGTTCAGCTTCTCCGGCGACGTGAACTGGCAGGGGTGCGTCGAGATCCCGTTCGGGCCAACGGTCCGGTCAGCACTGGAGCAGTACGCCGGCGGGATGACGGACGGGCGGCCGTGCAAGGGTTTCCAGCCAGGCGGACCGCTCTCGGGCGTGGTCAACGGCGACGAGCTCGACCTGACGCTGACGCTGGACCCGTACCGGGAACGCGGGCTGTTCCTGGGCGGCGGCGGCATCGTCTTCTTCGACGACACGACCTGCATCGTCGACTTCTGCAACTACTTCCTGGCCTTTTGCGAGATGGAGAGCTGCGGGCGCTGCACGACCTGCCACGGCGGGACGCAACGGGCGGTCGAGATCATCCGGCGGATTCAGAGTGGCGGCGGCCGGCAGCACGACTTCGAGGCGTTCGAGCAGCTGGTGAAGACGCTCGTGTGGTCGAACTGCTTCCACGGGCAGTTCGCGATGACGTCGATCAAGACCGCGCTGAAGGCGTTTCGCGAGGAGTGGATCGAGCACATCGACGACAAGCAGTGCCGGGCGGGCGTCTGCGAGGGACTGATCGAGTATCGGGTGACGTCGCAGTCAGATGCGGCGCTGGCCGAAGCGGTCGCCATCTGCCCGACGAACGCGATCCAGGGCGAGTCGGGGAACTACCAGGTAGCCGACAGCCTCTGCATCCGCTGCGGGGCATGCGTCGAGGTGGCGCCGGGCGCGATGGAGCGCCGCCACCGGTTCCCAATCGAGGTTTCGCAGGGAGCGGCGGCGGCGGCGGGAGTATGATTCGGCTGTGGCATCGCCAAAAGGGCCTCAATTCATCACCTACTTCGCGCCCATTCTGAGGGCGCTGGACGCCGTCGGTGGATCAGCGCGACCTCAGGAGATCGTCCAGCGCGTCGCGGATTATGAGCGCGTCAGCGACGCACAACGAGCCGAGCTGCTGGAGAGCGGTCAGCCTCGCTTCGACAACCGCGTTCACTGGGCCAGATTCTATCTCGCGAAGGCTGGCTTGGTAGACGCCTCGGTGCGAGGCGTCTGGTCACTCACCGACGCCGGTCGTGCCGCGCTTGCGATGACTCGCGACGAGGCGCGGGACCTTTTCAAGGCTGTGCATGATGATCTGAGAGGTCCGCGAACTGCGCCGGACGCGGCTGTCGGGTCGGCGGAAGGAGGGCTGGGCAACGCGGAGTTGGTCGACTTGGGCCTGGAAGGCGACTACCGGGACCAGTTTTCAACCAAATTGCAATCCATTACCCCTAACGCTTTCGAACGATTCTGTCGCCGCTTGTTGCTTGAATCTGGGTTTCAGAGCGTCGAAGTAACCGGTCGCAGCGGTGATGGCGGAATTGATGCGATCGGGCTTCTGCAAATCAATCCACTGGTGAGCTCGAAAGTACTGGTCCAGTGCAAGCGGTACGCGGGTGCCGTGGCAGTTGGGGCCGTGCGTGACTTTCGCGGCGCGATGATGGGGCGTTCCGACAATGGCATCATCATGACCACGGGAACGTTCACCGCCGAAGCCCGAAAAGAGGCAGTTCGTGAAGGTGTGCCTCCAATCGAACTGGTGGACGGCTCTCGGATGATCGAGCTTTGCGAGCAGTTCGAAGTCGGCCTTAAGCCGGCGCAGACATTTGAGGTGAACGCCGCATTCTTCGCCGAGATCTCAGACTGAGTCGGCTCGCTCGGGCAATGGTAAAATAGCGTGTGACTCGCGAGGCGCGGCCCGTCGACATCGCGACCGTTCTGCTTGACGCACGGGCCGGGGATTTGCGTCGCCTGGCGGAAGAGGGGACTCCGTACGACGCGCTGTTCGGGTCTGTTAGCCGCCTGTTCGACCTCTTGCAGACGCATCACGTGGATTTCGTGCTGGTTGGCGGGCTGGCGGTGCTCTCGTACGTCGGGGGGCGGAACACGCGTGACATCGACCTGATCATGGCGGCGGGCGACCTGGAACGGCTGCCCGAATTCCACGTGGAAAGCCGGGACAAGGACTTCGCTCGCGCGATGTTCGAGGGCGTGCAGATCGACATTCTCCTCACGACCAATCCGCTCTTCGAGCTTGTTCGGAGCGACTACAGCGTGCGGCGGGATTTCAGCGGAGGCAACATCCCGTGCGGGACAGTCGAGGGGCTGGTGCTCCTGAAGCTGTTCGCGCTGCCATCGCTCTACCGGCAGGGAGACTTCGGTCGCGTGAACGTTTACGAAGGGGACATCGCGGCGCTTGTTGAGGGTTATCGTCCCAACATGGAACCACTGATGCGCGAGCTCGAATTGCACATTCTGCCGACCGACCTCGCCCAGATCCGCAAGATCCTCGCCGACGTCGAGTCGCGAGTCGAGCGCTTCCGCGCCAGCCAGGGCGAAAGCACGGGCCGATAGCGATGCCGCGCTCGGGCCCTCAGAGCTCCAGCTCAGCGACAACCGCGAAGTGGTCGCTTGGGTAGAGCGTGGGATCGTTTGGTGGCGGTTGGTTCGCGGCAAGGGATGCAGAGACCGCAGACACGCGGCCGTTGAGCCAGATGTAGTCGAGGCAATTGGGGTCGCCGTCGGTATCCATCGTGTCGGCCTGGATGCCGGAGGGCCACGTGACCGGCGGCTCACAGCCGTTGGCCTCGAAGAAGGCAGACCGCCAGCCCGCTTCGCGCATGACGGTGTACGCGGGCTCGAACGGCGGCGTGTTGAAATCGCCGACGACGATCGCCGCATCGGCTGCGGGCGCGCTCGCCATCCATTCGCGGATCGCGTTCACCTGAGAGACGCGGACCTCGGGCTCGTGGGGAACATGATGGAGGTGTGTGTTCGCGAACCAGAGCATGACCTGGCCGGGGAGGGCGACGAGGACGCGGTGGGCGACGCGGTCACGGCTC
Organism: Chloroflexota bacterium; assembly: GCA_021823905.1. Lineage (GTDB taxonomy): Bacteria > Chloroflexota > Dehalococcoidia > Tepidiformales > Tepidiformaceae > JAKALX01. The sequence continues at coordinate 4,804 of JAKALX010000108.1, forward strand.
AATCGGAGCTCTTCGTGGGCCTGGGGCTCGCCGGCTGCGAGGAGGATCGCGTTGCCAAAGTTGGGGTATTTGCCCGAGCGGGCGTCAAACGAGCGATAGTTGCGGGAGGGAAGCTGGCGGGCGAGGAAGTCGTCCTGGCGGGGCTCGCTGAACATCACCTCCTGGAGTCCGGCGAGTTCGGGATCGATCGCGGCGAAGGCCGCGCCAAGGAGCGGCTTCCGCTCCGCGTAACGGTCGGTAATGTTGCGGATGTTGAAGGTGGCGACGCGGAGCCTCATGGGCGAAGCGTAACGCGGACGGTGGCGGCCGTCAGACGGCTGTCTCGGTGTCGCGAGGCTCGGCGCCGAGCCGGCGGAGGACATCGCGATAGACGGTCATGTCCTGGGCGCCGGGAACCATCAGCCGGTCGTCGAAGATCATGGTCGGGGTACTGGTGAAGCCGCCCTGGCGGGCGGTCGCGGTCGCCTCATCCACAAGGTTCGCGTACCTGCCGGCGAGGGTTTCGGCAATGAATTCCCTGCCGTCGAGCCCACATTCCGCCGCGACAGCCGTCAGGACGTCGAGGTCGCCGATGTTCTTGGCCTCGCCGAAGTAGGCGCGGAAGAGGGCTTCATGCACCTCGTCGAATTTCCCACGGTCGCGAGCGAACTCGGCAAGCTCGAGAGCGCGATGAGAGTTCGCAATCCAGCGGTTTGAAGCGAGAGTCAGGCCAGCGTCGGCGGCGTACTGCTTGAGCATCGAGCGATATTCGTCGGTGCGGCGCGAAGGGGCGATAAGCTCGTCGACATGCCGGCCTTCGGCGGGCGTCTCGGGGTGCAGCTCGAACGGCCACCAGGTGACGTCGAGGTTGAATTCCTGCTCCATCTGGGCCACCCGACGGGCGGCGATGTAGCACCAGGGTCAGACGTAGTCGGAGATGACGATGACTTTGAGCGGATCGACCATGATGCAAAGGCTACACCGGCCGGAGGTTGTCGTGGTGGAATCACGAGGGGCGGACCGGGTGATTTCGGACTCTGGTGGCCGGTTTCGCGGACTACGCGCCAGCGGCGGAGGCGTCTTCCCAGCCCGCGACGGACGGCGGAACGGCGCGCCAGGAGCGAGCGCTGTCCGGCAAGGCGCCGCGATCGAGGAGTTCGCGAACCGCTCCAAGGAGGGCAGCGCGGGTGAAGGGCTTGGGCAGGAAGGCCGTGCCATCGCGGAGGAGGCCGGTATCGAGGACTGCCTGGTCGGCATAGCCGGAGACGAAGAGCACCGGCACCGGACCGATGAGGGCGCCGAGGCGCTCGACCAGGGTTACGCCGTTCATTTCGGGCATGATGATGTCGGTGAGGATGAGGTTGATCCGGCCGTTGTGGGCGCCGGCGAGACGCAACGCTTCGTGTGGGGTGGCAGCGGGGAGGACGGTGTAGCCGTGCTCCCGGAGGACGCGGCCGGTGAGTTCGCGGACCTCTGCCTGGTCCTCCGCGAGAAGAATGGTCTCGGCGCCACGGGCGGCGACGGCTAACTCGGTTTGAGCGGAGGGGGCGATGGCCTCGATCGAGCGAGGCAGGTAGACGGTGAAGCTGGCGCCGTGGCCGGGGGTGCTGGAGGCGACGATGTGTCCGCCTGCCTGTTGAATGACGCCATAGCAGGTGGCGAGGCCAAGGCCCGTTCCCTTGCCGCTTTCCTTGGTGGTGAAGAACGGCTCGAAGAGGTGTTCGCGGACGAACTCACTGAAGCCGCGGCCCGTATCCGACACAGACAGCACGACGTACTCACCTGGGGCCATGTCGTGGTGGCAAGGGTGATCGCCGCCGAGGGTGACCGCGTCGGTTTCGATGGTTAGCGTGCCGCCGCCGGGCATGGCGTCGCGGGCGTTGACGGCGAGATTGACCAGCACCTGTTCGAACTGGCCGGGATCGACCTTGACGGCGGCTGCTCCGGCCTGACGATCGAAGATGAGGCGGACATCCTCGCCAATCAGGCGGCGAAGGAGCTTCTCCATGCCGGCAAGAAGTTCATCGAGGTTGACGACGCGTGGCTCGACGGCCTGCCGGCGGGCGAAGACAAGCAATTGGCGGGTGAGCTCGGAGGCGCGGCGGGCGGCGTTGAGGCACTCCGCGAGATCGCTCCTGGCCTGGCTGTCGGGTTCGAGATTGAGCGAGGCGAGCTCACCGTAGCCGATGATAGCGCTCAGCAGGTTGTTGAAGTCATGGGCGATTCCGCCCGCGAGGCGGCCGATGCTTTCGAGCTTCTGGGCCTGGAGGAGCGCCGTCTCGCTGGCCAGGAGCGCCTCCTGGGCTTTGCGGCGCTCCTGGATTTCGGCTTCAAGCTCGCTGTTGAAGCGGACGAGCCGCGCGTTCGCGAGTTCAAGCTCGGTTGTCTTCGTCTCCAGGTCTTTCGCGAGGTAGGCCTGGATCTCTTCGGACCGCTCCGTGAGGCTGTCGCGGAGTGTGTTCACGGCAGCGCCCATGTCGCTGAGCTCACGAAGGAACGGCGCGGGCGCGCGGTGGGTGGTCGAGCCGCCGGCCATCGCGCGGGCCGCGTGGCTGACCTGCTGCAATGGACGGGCGATGAGATAGCGGCCGGCGACTCCCAGGCCGAGGATAACGACGGCCCAGCCGGCGGCGACTATCAGGACGGCCGCCAGCATTCGGTCGCTGTCGCGGGCGATCGTTTGCTTGGCCGCGAACATGCGCTGGCGTTCATCGCGGATCGCGGCGTTGACCAGGCCGGTCAGCGTTGCGACGCGGCTCGAGACCGGCGCCTCGGCAGTTGCCCCTGGATCGCCGGTGCTGGCTCTACCCTGCTCCCATGCCACGCTGAGCGCCTGGTTGACGTCCACGATTGCGCTGGCGATGGCCGCCACTTCGTTGGCTTCGAACGAATCGCCGGGCTCGACACTGATGAGGAGGCTGGAAACGCTCTTCGACAGTTGTTGTTGAACCTGGTCGAGCTGCACATCGAAGTCCGCGGCGTTCGCGTGTGTCAATTCGGCGAGGAGATGCGCCTCGGCGGCGACCTCGAACTGGATATCGTCGAGGTTCTCAAGGCGCTCGGCATGGAGCCGGTCTTGCGAGGTGGCATCGCTCACGTGGCGTTGGTTCCAGTACCAGACGGCGGAGAAAGCGGCGAACGCGAGGAGCGTGGCGACAACGCCAACGACGACGGCGTCCATGATCGACGGCCGGCGGCGGGTCACGACGCGCGGCCAATGGCCACGAAGAAGCGATCAGCCACCCTGCGAGCGCGCACTGGCATCTGGAAGCCCCTCAAAGTGGTGCTCCCGCGGGGCCCTGGCGCTCTCCGATGGAGCCCTCGCGGTCATCCTCTCAAGGCTTACGGCTGGTTGTTGAGCGAACAAGAATCACCATGGTCCCATTCTCAGGGTCGAATGGCCCTCACGTTTTGAGTGAGCGGACTGCCAGCGATACCAGGGCCGAAGTGGGCGGTGTGTTCTGTTACAATGGCGGACGCCGCGTGGCGGCGAGCGGAGTAGCCGGCAAGCGGGAGTAGCTCAGTGGTAGAGCGCCTGCCTTCCAACTAGCGAATCGCTAGCGCAGTAGGGTCACATTCGTCCAATCTGGCTTGGCGCGAACGAAAACTGTCCAGTTATCCGTTGTAATTTGGGAGCGCCGAGACACCGTCTCTTCGCGTGTGGGGACGACACTTGTCGATTTAGCTCATCATTCTTGACTCACGCTTGACTCACGGTTCACCCCCACGCGTGTGGGGACGACTCGATCGCCATCTTCGCCGCGTGCGCCATGCGCGGTTCACACCTGTCGATTTCGATCTAATAGTTGACCATCCCTTGGGCGTGAAGATGTTAGCGGGTAGCTTGAGCTGCCGGCCGACCCCTACGAATTGTCGCGCGAGGCCGGAGGAGATCCACGTCATCGTGGCGGGCGGCCCGGGGAAGCACTCCTGCTGGATGCCCACCTTCGGCGCCATGACGCGGCCGGTCACCATCAGGATTTGAGCACCACGAGACGCCGACGGCGCAGATGCCCACGATCATGCATCCGCCGAATTCCCCCCGGTCGCGCGTAGCCACGCTACCGTACCGGAAGTGCCGGTGGTAACTGTACCAGCCGCCAACCGGCACGCCTTCGTTGTTGGGGCTCGCTGTCGCCTGCCCCGCCGTACCCGGACTGTCGGCCATTTCGTGACGGGAGCCAGGGTAGAAAGGGAATGACAGGTTCGGTCGGCCCCGGGGCGCTACCGGCGTCACGCGAGACCACGGAGAGCCTTCACCTCGCCCCGGTATCAGGATCGACCGGTCAGTACAGCCGGGCGGCCTCCTGTTCGAGCGCTCGCCGCTCCGCCTCGCCCATCGGCTCGTACGACGAAGCCGTCGCCACATTTTCTTCCACCCTCGATGGGTGGCGGGCACCGGGGATCGCGACGGAGACGCCCGGGTGCGATAGCACGTAGCGGAGCAGGTTCGCGGGCGTGACGATGCCGGCCGAGCCGGCCTCCACCCGCCCGCGGATCACGCTCGTGCGACCCGAGCCGCCTATCGGCCGCATGGCGATGATGCCGACGTCGTGCTCCGCGGCGAGGTCGATCAGCGCCGGGCTCTGGGGGAAGAACGCGGAGTACTCGACCATCACGGTGTCGAACTCGCCGGACACGATCGCTCTCTCGATGACCTCGAAGCTGTGGGACGAGAGCCCCACGTGGCCGACCAGGCCGCGGTACTGCGCGACCCTGAGGCCGGCGAGCGCGCCGTCTTCCCTCATCACTTGCTCCCAGGCCTCCGGCGTGGTCACGTCGTGGAGCTGATAGAGGTCTATTCTCTGCAGTCCGAGGACGCTCAGGGAGCGGTCGACGTCACGCTGGACGCCATTGGCGGTCCTGGCGAAGCTCTTCGTCGCCACGCGTACGGCGCCCTGGCCGTGGGCGCGGAAGTGCTGCCCGAGGAGGAACTCGCTGCCGGCGTACTCCCGGGCTGTGTCGATGAACGTGATGCCCAGCTCGACCGCCTTCGCCACGGTTGCGGCGGCCTCCATCGACATCGGCGTGTCCATCGCTCCGAGCCCGAGCTCGGTGACCATGAGCTCGGTTCGGCCAAGGCGGCATTGCTTCGGTCCGGGCATGCCGTCCATAGTGACTGCTGCGAGGGGCAAGCG
>JAKALX010000109.1 GCA_021823905.1 Chloroflexota bacterium
GGCCGCCGTGCAGAACGGCTGGCTCGACGAGCAGCGCGCGATCGACGAGGCGCTCACCAGCATCCGGCGAGCCGGCGCGGACATCGTGATCACCTACCACGCGAAGCAGTGGGCGGCGAGACGTTAGGGACAGCTCGCGGTGATCCTCATTGTGCGAGGAGCAGGGCGCCAGATGCCGCTAAACGGCCTGTTGGTGCTCGACCGGGCGATACCTGGGGACCGGAATCGGGATGCCGACGTCGCGTGCCGTGTCGAGCCATAACTCTTTCGCCACGAGCAATTCTGCCAGCGCCTCCTGCGGCGTGTCACCGAAGGCAGAGCAGTACTGGAAGTCTGGCAGGTCGGCGACCCAACACTCATCTTCGTCGCTGTAAAACAAGTTGATGTGGTACTCAGTCATGGCCGCCCCTCCATTCTAGCCCATTGCGGTCAACCAACTTCAGGAACTGCTTTGCCTGAAAGCCTTTCACCTCGCCATTGAGAGGCTGTAGGTTCAGCGCGAGTGCGACTCGGGGCTCGACATAGATGTGGTGGCTACCTGCGACCCTGGTTAACTCGAAGCCGAATCCCTCGACAAGCCGGCAGAAATCCTCGAACGGGACATTGGCCGTATGCCCGGCTCGCAGCCGCCGGAGAAGTTCTTCCGGTTTCACGGGCGGCTCGGCTCCCCAGCTGCCTCCATCCGCTTCCGCTCACGCTTTTTCTCGATGCGAACGGCGCAGACCTTGTACTCGGGGATGCGGCTCTCCGGGTCGTAGACGTTGTTCGTGAGGAAGTTCGCCGCGCTGTCCTGGAGCTTCACGAACGGCACGAAGAGGGCGCCGGGCTGGACGGCGTCGGTCACCAGCGCCTCGCCGGAAAGGCGGCCGCGGCGGCTCATCACCATGACAGGATCGCCGTCTGCGATGCCGGCCGATTCGGCATCATTCGGATGCACGGCCACCGGGATCACACCCACACGGTCGAGCAACCCCTCGACGCGGCGGGTGATCGTGCCCCCGTGCCAGTGGTAGAGGATCCGGCCCGTGTTAAGGATCAGCGGGTACTCGGCATCGGTTTCCTCGTCCGCGAGCGCACCCTGGCGGACCGGCACGAATTTGCCCAGCCCCCGCGGAAAGCTCTCGGCGTAGAGGTAGGGCGTGCCGGGATGGCCGGGCTCCGGGCAGGGCCACTGGATGCCACCTTCCGCATCCAGCCTCTCGTACGAGAGGCCGCGGAGGAACGGCGTCAGCCGCGCCATCTCCGCGAAGATCGCGGCGGGTCCCTCGTAGTCGAATTGTCGCGGATCGATTTCGACGTTAGGGCAGATGCGCCGGGCGATCTCGCAGACGATCGCCCAGTCCGGGCGGCTCTCGCCCACTGCCGGGATCGCCTGGCGGACTCGCTGCACGCGGCGCTCGCTGTTCGTGAACGTGCCGTCCTTCTCGGCAAAGGAACAGGCGGGGAGGACAACGTCGGCGAGCTCGGCCGTCTCGTGCAGGAAGAGATCCTGGACCACGAGGAAGTCGAGCTTCCGGAAGAGATCGGTCGCGTGGTGCAGGTTCGGCTCGGAGAGCAGCGGGTTCTCGCCGACGATGTACATTGCGCGAATTGCGCCGACGGCGATCTGCTCGACCATGTCCGTAGCTTTGAGGCCCTGGTCACGGCTGAGCTCGGCGCCCCAGAGGTCCTCGAAGGGCCGAATCGTCGCGTCCTCGTAGCGCTGGTAGCCGGGCAACGAATCGGGAACGCAGCCGGCGTCGCCGCAGCCCTGGACGTTGTTCTGGCCCCGTAACGGCGAGACTCCGCAGCCGGGGCGGCCCACCTGGCCGGTGAGGAGCGCCAGGTTCAGCAACGAATGGGCGTTGTCGGTGCCGTTCGTGTGCTGCGTGACGCCCATGCCCCAGACGAGGCAGCTCCCGGGCCGCCAGTCAGCGGGCTGCCACGCGAGCCGCGGCGGATCGGCGTAGAGCAATCCCGCCGCGCGGAGGTCCGCGGCATCGAGGCCAGCGATAGCGGCGCAGTCCTCGACGGTCGTCTCGCGAATGGCCGCCAGCCAGGCGTCAAACCCCTCGGTCCGGCTCGCGACGAACGCTCCGTCCTGCAGGCCGGCATCGAGAATCGCCCGCGCCATGCCGTTGAAGACCGCGACGTCGGTGCCGGGATGGTTCTGAAGGAAGATGTCGGCGCGCTCGCACATTTCGATCCGGCGCGGGTTCACGACAACCAGGCGCGTGCCCCGCGAATCGATCGCCCGCCTCATGCGTGAGGCGACGACCGGGTGGTTCGAACCCGGATCGCACCCCACGAGCACGATGCAGGAGGCGTCCTCGTAGTCGCTGTACGAGTTGCTCGTCGCGCCGCTGCCGAGTTGCTGGAGCATCGCCTCGACGCTCGGCGAGTGGCAGAGACGCGTGCAGTGGTCGACGTTGTTCGTGCCCATGACGAGGCGGACGAACTTCTGCTGGACGAAGGCGTCTTCGTTCGTCGCCTTCGCGCTGGCGAAGCTGCCGAACGCTCCGCGAAATTCGAGGAACTTCGCGGCGACCAGGTCGAGCGCTTCATCCCAACCTGCCGGCTCGAGGTTCCCGTTGCGACGGATGAGGGGAGTGGTCAGCCGGTCCGGGTGGTTGACGAAGGTCGTGCCAAAGCGGCCCTTCACGCAGAGCATGCCGTCACTCGACGGGTTTTCGGGCACGTCGTCGACCCACGAGATGCGGTCCGCCTCGTCGACGTTGAGGACAATGCCGCAGCCGACGCCGCAGTAGGGGCAGGTGCTCGCAACGCGCTTCATTCCGCGCCTCCTGTTTTCGGGCTGAGCGCACTTGTTGGGCAGGCGGCCACGCAGGAGCCGCACGACGTGCAGATCGACTCGCGGAACGTGATCGAGGCTCCGGGGGTGACGCGCGTGGCGAGCCCGGCTCCCGCGAGACCGATCGCGCCGATGTGCTGAAGCTGCTGGCAGGCGGCAACGCAGCGGCCGCAGAGGATGCAGGCGGTCTCCACGAATGAGAAGAACGGGTTGGTCGAGTCGACGGCGGTTCGCTCGCGACGGGAGAGTCCGTTCGAGACGCCAGCGTGGGCGGCGAAGGTTTGGCGCGCCTGGACGCCACAAGGGCCGTGCGGGAGGTCAGGCCGTGGGTCGCCCATCGCGGCAGTCAGCTCCAGAACGCCTCGCCGAATGCGCTCGACGCGCTCAGTGGTGGTCAGCACTTCGCGTACCGACGACGCCGGCGCCGAGCAGGCGGCGACCACGCGCCCGTCAGCCTCGACCAGGCAGGTGCGGCAGGCGCCGATCGCTGGAAGGTTGTCGTCCTTGCAGAGGTGCGGGAGATCGATGCCGGCGGCGAGCACCGCGTCGAGGATCGAGCCATCGGCGGGGAATTCGCGGCCGTCGATTCGCACGCTCATCGGAACAGCTCCGGCCAGAAGTGGAGCGCCGAGCGCAGCGGATTCGGCGCCATCTGGCCAAGGCCGCAGAGCGACGCGGCGCCCACGACCTCCAGCAGCGGCTCCAGCGAGCCGGCGTCGTTTTCGCGGAGGAAATCCAGCATCCGCGGGCTGCCCTCGCGGCAGGGAGTGCATTTCCCGCACGACTCCTCCGCGTTGAAACGGGCCATCGCCAAAACCGCCGCGCGGACGTCCGAGGACTCGTCGAGAACGACGAGGCCGCCAGCTCCGACCATCGCCCCTGTGGGATGGAGAACGCCCGGAGCGAGGGCGACTCCGAACTCGGACGGAGCGAGGAATCCGCCAGAGGGCCCGCCGGTGAGCACCGCCGTAACGCTCCCCGAGACGGCGCCGCCCGCTCGTTCGATCACCTCGGCCAGCCTGATCCCGAGCGGAAGCTCGTAGACCCCGGGCTCGCGCACCTGGCCGGAGACGGAAAACAGCTTCGTGCCCGGCGCGTCGACCGTTCCTGAGCTTCGGAATGCCGCCGCGCCATCGCGGAAGGCGACCGAAAGGTTCGCGAGCGTCTCGACGTTGTTGATGACGGTCGGCATGCCAAAGAGCCCGGATTCAACCGGGTAGGGCGGACGCAGACGTGGAACCGGCTTGCGGCCTTCGAGCGCGTTGAGGAGCGTCGTCTCCTCCCCAAGGATATAGCCGCCGCCACCGGGCACGACCCACGGATCGACGTTCTGTGGGAGCCCAGGGCTGGCAAGGGCAGCTTCCAATGACATCCGCGCCGCTTCGGCCTCGCCATTCACGACGATGGCCACGACCGCCGGTTGGAGCAGCTCGGCGGCGATGGCGATGCCTTCGAGCACGCGTCGCGGGCGCCGGCAGAGCAACGCACGGTCCTTGAAGACCCCCGGCTCACCCTCTTCGGCGTTGACGACAAGGGCGATCGGCCGATTCTGAGCGAGCGCGCCGGCCCACTTGCGGCCAACCGGAAAGTAAGCACCGCCGCGGCCGCGCAGCCCGCTTGACTCGATCTCGGCGAGGGCTGCCTCGCGCCCCACCGAACGAGCCCGTTCGAGTCCGCGCCAATCCGTGACGTCGGGCGCCAGCAACGGGCCTGCCTCGCGAATGAACTGCTCGGGAAACGGCTGATCGTGGCCGCGCGCCGGCGCCTCGTAGCAGCGGAAGCGGCAGCCCATGACGGCCTCCCCTGCTTCAGTAGCGGCTCCTGCCAACTGACAACTGAGACCTGTGCAAACCTGCGCCTTGCCCGCCGGCGACTCGAAGTGAAAGTCGCGGTACGACGTAGCGGCCTCCCAGGCCTCGGCGACCGGGATCCGCGCCTCGCGCGCGATCGCGGTGACGCTCTCGGGCGAAAGCCAGCCGCGACGTCCGTGCTCCGCGTGGAGCAGGGGGAGCAGCCGCGCTCGCCGGGGGAGTGATTCAGGAGACAGTTGCATGCGCGGATCGTAACGCCCCGCGCGAGCGAAGCCTATGCCCGCTTCGCCGCGAGCTGGACGCTCGAAACCGCCGCCGAGGAAAGGACTGTCCGGCGGGCCGGCAGAGGATCCTGGCAGGCCTTCACAAGCACGCGGTCCACGACTTCGAGAAGCCCGTGGGCGCGCGCTTCGGTGCGGACGGCGGCCACGGTCGCGGAGATGGTGGCGTCGACGCCCGGCCATTCCCCGCAACGGATCACGCGCAGGTGACGGGACGATTCGTTCCACTCGACGATCACACGAGGCGTCGACGACGGGCCGGCGGAGTAGCGGGTGTAGCCGCCCAGGTCTTCCTGGTTCAGGTGGAGGCCGCGGCAGGTGGGATCGATGCCAGATCGCTCGAGCCCCTCCCACAACTCGCCAAGCGCCAGGAGCAAGCGAAACGCAACGTCCCCTACATCAGCCCGCACCGGTCATCTCCAAACCAAGATTCAATGTTGACTGCGACCCGGGAACGCCAACGCGCTGACCGGCTTAACCCGGATTGTACGTTGGATCGGCCCGCAGCGCGCAATAGGATTTATGGCCTCCATAGAAAGTAGCGCGATAAATTCCTGGATCAGTCAATCAACCGTTGCCCGCGCGATCATCCAGGTACGTGCTCAACCCCTGTTCGAGCGGCGTGAGCGGGAGCCCGAACGTCTCAACGAGCGCCGTCGTGTCGGCGATCCCGTCCATGGTGATGAAGTCGATGGCGCCCGGCGTGAGCGGCCTGCCGGGCGCGTGCTGTATCAGCGACGCGATCAGTTTCATGAACGACGCCGGCTGGTGGAGCAGGAAGCGCCGCTTGCCGCTGACGCGCAGCGCCGTCCGCACGATCTCGTCCATCGTGAGCACCTCTGGGCCGCCGATCTCGAACACACGGCCCAGCGCCGCCTGGTTCCCAACCGCCGCCACGACGTGCGCCGCCAGGTCGCCCACGAAGAGCGGGTTGATTCGAGTCTTCCCGTCGCCAATCACCGGGACGAACGGAAGAAACCGGGCGAAGCCGAGGAAGCGGTTGAGGGAGACGTCGTTCGGCCCGTAAATCCAGCTCGGCCGGAACATCATGTAGGCGAGGCCCGAGGCCGCGACGTGCTGCTCCTCTTGCCACTTGAAGCGTTGCCAATGGAAGCGGGCGTTCTCCGCGGCGCCCACACCCGAAAGACCGATGAACTGCCCGGCGCCCTGAGCGCGGCACGCGTCGGCGAGGTTCTTCGTGCCGCCAAGGTCGAAGCGCTCGAAGGTCCGGCCCTTCTTTGGGTCTTCGATCGGCGAGTTCGGGAACTGCACCGCGTCGACCACGACGTCGGCGCCCTTCAGCTTGCCGGCCAACGACGCGGGCTCCGTCACGTCGCCGCGGAGCCAGATCGCCTGCGAATCGCCAGGATGCGGCGCGCCCGGCGAACGCGAGAGAACCGCAACCTCGTGGCCCGCGGCAAGGAACTGCCGGGTGATCTCGCGGCCGAGCAAGCCCGTGCCACCCGCGACGACAATTCGCATTGTTGGCCTCCCCTCGGCCGCGCTCGCGGCCATCACTCACGATAGACGCACGGCCATTGCACCGCGGGTACGCCCGCCAACAGCCGCTCCGGGCGCGGAACCGCTCGAATGTCGCACGCCCGCCGCGATCTTCATGCTTGCAGCATCATTATCGCGCGTATCAGTGCTAGTCTGCTGCCGAGCGATGGCTGAGGCCACACCGACGAAGGAACGGCAACGATGCGAAGCTGCGCGGTATGCGCCTATCTGGGGCTCGATCCAAGCCCGTCGAGCGGCGAAGTCGGCCTGTGGACGTCCCTTCCCGCCATCGTCGCTGCCGCGAACCAGGTGTTTCCCTCGGCGCCCGCCGGTGAGCACCACGTGATGCTGGCCGTGTGCAACGAGCACGTCGTGGAGATCTATCGGGACCGCATTCCCGGGCTGCGGATGGCCTGGCGGCTGCGGGTCGAGCCAGCCGCCCCCGCGCTCACCTGAACTATCGCTCCGAGCCGTCGCGCAGGAGCGTGCGCATACCCGGCTTGAAAACCACCTTCCCGTCGATCACCACCACCTCGTTGTTGAGCGAGAGCTGAACCGCGCGGCTGAGAACGCGGCCCTCGAGCGCCTGCCCCTTCGCCCGGACATCGTCGACCAGGTCGACACCAACCTCGATATGGAAGACGTCCTGGAGGATGATCGGGCCGGCGTCGAGCTCGGCGGTGACGAAGTGGGCCGTGCAGCCCGTGACACGGACACCGTCCTCCCACGCCTGGCGGTAGGGGTTCGCGCCCGGGAAGTACGGCAGCAACGACGGGTGGATGTTAATGATCCGGCCGGCATAGGGTTCGACCACAGCCGGCGTCAGGATCTGCATGTAACGCGCCAGAACGACGACGTCGGCGCGCGCCGCCTGCAGCTCGCGCAGCAGGAACTGCTCGTGCGTGGCCTTGTCGGTGCTGGGAAACCACTGGAAGGGGATGCCGGCAGCCTCCGCAAGCGGGCGCAGATCCTCGTGGTTGCCGAGGACGGCGGCGATCTCGCCGTGCAGCTCGCCCGATCTCCAGTCGGCGATCAGTTGCTCCAGGCAGTGCGGCTCCTTCGAGACCAGGACCGCGACCCGCTTGCGCTCCCGCTCGTTGTGGAGCGTGACGCGGATCTCCATGCCGATCTCGGCGCCGATCGCGAGAAGACCGGTGACCAACTCGTCGAGCGTGGCTGAGGCATCCGTGATATCGACCAGCATGTCCATCAGGAATTGACCGCGCACGACGCGCTGTTCGATGTCTTCTATGTTGACGTTGCGCTCGGCGAGGAACGTGCTGATCCGGGCGACCACGCCCTTCTGGTCACGGCCAAGCACGCTGACAATGGCAAGAACACGCGCCATAAACCTATCCGATGGGGTGGAGATGGCCGGTTGGGCCTGTTCGCAGCGTATGCGACACGACAAACAAGGTCGAACGGCTGGCACATTTGGCAGGCAATGCTATAGTCAGCGCGTTTGCCGCATGGGAGCCAGAGCTTTGCGCTATTCGCCCATCGAGCAGATCCATGACACGCGGGGGCGCCGTAGCCTCGCCGTGGCGGATGCGGTATGGCCGCGCTCGTTCGCTCACCGGTTGCCCGCAAGCCTGCCCCGAGGAGGTGAAGCGAACACGAAGAGCTGAGAACACGCCGCGCCGACACCTGCGATGAGTCGTAAAGAAGTGTTGACAGTATGCGGGTTTGGCGCGCACCTTACCGTTCGGTAATCGTACGAGGAGGGAACCTGACCGATGACCAAAACATCCTGGAAGATGCTCGCGGGCATCTTCGCCGTTTTCGCGGTGCTGACACTTGCAGCCGCCTGCGGAGACGACAGCAGCAGCAACAAGACCGCCACGCCGGCAGCCGGCGGCACCACCGCCGCGACGACCGCGGCGACCCAGGCGACCCAGGCCGCACCGTCCGGCACGATCACGATTCGCGGAACACAGTTTGAGACCTGGGATCCGCACTTCTCTGACTTCGCGCAGGACATCGCCCACTTCTACATGGTTTGGCGCGGCCTCTACGAATTCAACCTCGACAGCCCGCCGAAGCCGATCCCGGCGCTCGCGGACGGCATGCCCGTGATCACGGACAACGGCAAGACGTATACCATCAAGATCAAGCAGGGCCTCAAGTGGTCGAACGGCGACCCCGTGACAGCGGACGACTTCGTCGCCGGCATCCAGCGCACCTGCGCTCCCGACAACGCGGGCCACTACGAGTACGTCATCACCGAGATCGTCGGCTGTGACACGTACTACAACGCCAAGGGTGGCGACGCCGCCAACGAGGCGCTGCGTAAGGCCATCGGTGTTCGGGCCGTCGATGCCAACACCGTCGAATACAAGCTCACCGACCCGGTCCCAACCTTCACGACGAAGCTGGCGATGTGGGAAACGATGCCCCTCAACAGCAAGAAGATCACGACCGTCGATGCGAAGTGGCCTGGCCCCATGGAGAACAGCTACACGGGCCCGTTCATGCCCAAGGACTACAAGGAAAAGGACCATCTCACCCTGGTCCCGAACCCGAACTGGTCCGGCGCAAAGAAGCCTCAGGTGGCTCAGATCGTCATCAAGTACATCGACGACGCCGGTGTTGGCCAGAACGCCTACCGCAACGGCGAACTCGACGCCACCATGGTCAACCCGCTCGAGCTGACGGCGACCCAGAAGGATCCGACACTCTCGAAAGAGCTGCTCGAATACCCGGCAACGCGGACGATCGGACTCGAGTTCAACCTGAGCGATCCACTCATGGGGAACAAGAACTTCCGGGTCGCACTGTCCCGCGCCGTCGACCGCGACACGCTCAACAAGGTCGTCAACCAGGGAGCGAACATCCCCACGACCAACTGGATGCCTGAAGCGCGCTCCGGCGTGAAGGAAGGCGCCTACAATTCGCTCCTCGGCTTCGACGTGAATGCCGCCAAAGCTGCCTTCCAGGCCTCCGGGCTGACCCCCGACAAGGCGAGCTTCACGCTTCTCCTCATCGACACGGCAGTCAACAAGGCGCTCGGGCAGTTCCTGCAGAACGCCTGGAAGACCAACCTCGGCGTAGACGTGAAGCTCGAGTTCGTCGATTCGAAGACGCGCTCGTCTCGCTTCAACTCTACCCAGTTCCAGATGGTCGTCGGCGGCTGGCAGGAGGACTACTCCGACCCGGAGAACTGGATGCTCGGCCTCTGGCAGACCGGTGGCTCGATCAACAAGACGAAGACGAGCATCCCGGCCCTCGACGAACTGCTCAAGCAGGCTCAGTTCAACCAGAACGACGAGCAGCGGCGCAAGCAGTACGCCGACGCCGAGAAGATCCTCCTTGATGGTGCCAACGGCATCGCGCCGCTCTGGCACACCGGCGTCCACGTCCTCATCAAGCCCTACATCAAGGGCATGGCGGAGTCCAAGCGCCCCGGCGACACCTTCGTCGCTGGCGACTGGAACCCGGAGAACTGGTCAACGACCAAGAAGTAGCCCAACTCCAGATCGG
>JAKALX010000110.1 GCA_021823905.1 Chloroflexota bacterium
TACAATTCTCCGGCTGGAGCGACGCGGGGTGGAGCAGTCCGGTAGCTCGTTGGGCTCATAACCCAAAGGTCGCAGGTTCAAATCCTGCCCCCGCAACCATACAATAAACGACCTCCTCCTTGGCGAGGAGGTCTTTCATATTCAGCCCAATACGGACTTCGACCGGCTGGCTCACTCCGAACTGCGGGTAAGCCGTCGCCATCTCCTCGACCGAGAGACCGTGTTTGGCGGCGTGCTGTGGCGTCAGCTTCTTGATCGAGAGCCCGCACAGAGGGCAGCGAATCCCTTGCCGGTGTCCCTTGGTGTCTGAGAGGGGGTGCACGAGGATGCGCTCGACCATCGCGGCGAGAAACTCGCGCGCCATCTCGAGGTCGGTGTCCAGGACCTTGTCAAGGTTCTCGAGGGCATCCTTGATGAGTCCCGTGTCGATTGTGAGGCACCTGGTCTGACGCTCGAGTGCGGTGATGGCCTGGCGGCACTCGTTGAGTCTTGAGCGGTCCTGGGCAATGAGCCCGGTGACATAGCGGAGCATCTCCTTGTCGAGTGCCATTCGTGAGGCGTTGGCGACGCGGTTCTTGACGCTGGCCTCAAGCCGGGAGACCTCGTTACGAAGATCAGCCAGCTTGTCCTCGTTGCCTCCTGAGGCCAAGATCCGATTTACCTCCAACTCGAGGTCCTTGATCTTGGGCAAGAGTCGGTCCCTTAGGGCTCTGATTACCAGGGCCTCGAGAGATGGTCCGCTGAAGCGAGTGGTGTTGGTGCAAGTCGCCTTCTCGAAGTAGGCGGGACAGGAATAGGAGTGGCCGCTCAGAGTCATGCGGCGTCCGCAGTCGCAGTAGACCAGACCGGAGAGAAGATGGGTCTTCTTGCTGAGGACCCGCTTTCTTGCAGTGATACGGGATCGATTTGCGATTCTCTGTTGGACTTGCTCCCAGAGATCCTGGTCCACGATTCTCAGCTCCGGCCTTTCGGTCAC
The DNA here is from genome assembly GCA_021823905.1 of Chloroflexota bacterium. Classification (GTDB taxonomy): domain Bacteria; phylum Chloroflexota; class Dehalococcoidia; order Tepidiformales; family Tepidiformaceae; genus JAKALX01. The sequence continues at coordinate 977 of JAKALX010000110.1, forward strand.
CGTCCAGTCGGTCTCGGGGCGCTCACGGTAGTTCCGCTTGCCGGTGTCGGGGTTCTTGACCCACTCGTAGCGGTTGAACGTGAATCGTCCCACGTAGGCGGGGTTGCGGAGCATATGCCAGAGGACGTTTGGGCTCCACGTCTTGCCCCCGGCGCGTGCGGCGTTGAGGTCCTTGGCGATCGCCTTCTCGCCCTCACCTGCGGCGAAACGGCGGAAGATCTGCCGCACGAGCGCCGCCTCTTCGGGGTCCATCTCGCGCTTCATGGCCGACTCGCGGTCATTGGGGTCAACTGGAACCGAGCGAAGGCCGAAGAGCCGGCCACCAGTACTCATCCCGCGAGCGAAGCAGCCGTCCAGCCCGCGTTTGGTCTGTTCGCGGAGGTTGTCGATGTAGACCTCGTTCAGGAGGCCCTTCACCGCCACTTGGACCTTCGAGGGTCTTTCAGTGGTGTCGATGCCGTCGACCACGGAGATCACACGGAGCTTCCTGAACTTGAGGCGCTTGATGAAGGTGTGCGTGTCGCCGATGTCACGGGAGAGCCTCGAGAGGTCATCAACGATGATGCCGTCGAAGCCCGGGTTCGACGAGAACGCTGCGTCCATGAGGCGTTGGAATCCACCGCGATTGGCCACCGATACGCCGGAGACTGCACGGTCCTCGAATGTGGCAGCGATCGTGTGCCCGTTCTGGTGTGCCCACGACTCGCAGCGCCGATGCTGATCCTCGATGCTGCTGTCGGACTGGAGCTCTGAGGAGTAGCGGCCGTAGAACGCGAGGCTGAGGCTATCGCGGTTTGGCTGGCTCGACATGTCGGTCACCCCGTGTGGTTGCCGGGTCGCGCTCGAGCCAGAGGACGATCAGCCGCGCTAGAGGGACGAGAGCCGAGGGCCCTACCTTCCCTGACGTTAGGCTGGTCGGCTTGGCGACAGACTTGCGCGGCTTGGCGGATGCCACCGTGGGCCACCTCCTCGAATCGAAGGTGGCGCCACATATCCCGGTGTAAAGGGATGGCAGTGTGGTTTTCAGAGGTCATTCGCCGAGATCCCGGACTTTTCGCGAGAATTACCGTAGCCGGGGATTTTCCGGCCTGCAAGGGAAGCTCTATCTTATATATAGATATATATCAGGAGACCATCTTCCGGAGAAGCGCGAGCTGCTCGGCGGTGAGAGCCTCGGGGTCTTCCGGCAACGGCTCGCCGTTCCACGGTTGGATGGACGAGCCCGAGCGCACGGTCGCCAGCCGGGGGTCGGCTTCGATCTCGCCCTCAGGGAGGTAGAGGGTCCAGCGGAGGGTCACGGGGTTCACCGTGGCGGCGATCGTGTCGGGTGGGGCCTCCCTGGCCTGTGGTGGCATCTGTGGAGCGGGGCCCGGAGTGGCACGTGGGGTTTCCTGTTGAGCGACCATTTGGGACGGGTCCCGGGTTGGCGGGCTCTCGGCGACGCGGTCGTTCGGTGGTATCTCGGTGGGAGCGGGAGTCGTTGGCGGGTCCGGGACAGGGGGTGGCTCCGGTTCGGGGTGGGGCTGTGGGGTCGCGGGGACTGGGGCTGTTGAGCGGGCTCGCTTGCGGTAGGCCTGGGTCACCGTCATGATCGGCAGCAGTTCCTTGAGATCGCTCGCTCCGACCGTCCACATCTCCCGGTCCGCGAACGTCGTGCTGATGGCGGCGAGTTGGTCTCCAAGGAGGGCTGCCATCCTTGCTCGCAGGATGGTGTCCTTGTAGCCGGCGAGCAGGTAGGCGTTGAGTCGGCTCGCCACCTCGGCGAGGTTCTCGAAGAGGGCCTGGCGCTGCTGGACTGGGTCACGGTCGGGGTGGGCGGTGATGATCGCGTTCCACTCGTCCGGGAACGCCTTGGTGAGTTCATCGGTTCCGACCGCGTCACCGTCGGCGAGGAGCGCGATGAGCTTCCTCTGTTTGGACGTGAGTTGACGTCGCCGGTAGGTGTGGCCGGACTCGTGACCGTAGCGCTTGGCGCCGATGAGCACCGCCTCCGAGAACGCGTCGGGTTCGAGGGCTCGCATCGTGTCCTCCTACTCGTCGAGGGCGTGGAGCCCCTCGCGACCGGAGACGGTCCACACGGGCGCCGAGAGCGAGCCGCGTCCGGCCATCTCCTCGCTCACGATGACCCACACGAGGGTTGAGAGATCCTCCCTCGTCGCGAGGCCGAGCACCGCTGCCCGCCTCTTCTCGTCCGGCACGACCCAGAGCAACCGGGCGCCCTTGAACGCGTGGTCGAACAGCTCCGCATAGGCCGTCAGCCCCGCGTCGAACGCCTCGCGAAACAGGACGAGCTTCCCGTGCACGCTCGACCCCGCCGCACGGTGGAGCGGCTCGGTCCCACGGTCGATCTCGAGGACGAACAGCGCTGAGGAGCCGTTGGGGTGATCGATCGTGAACACGCCGTCCGGGATGAACTGTGCCGCGCCGACCTGCAGAGCCACGCGCCGGCGTTGGTGTCCATTCTGCCGAACCTCCTCGTAGGCGGGGACGAACCGGTAGGCAACCCCCTGGGCCTCGCACGCTTCGCGGATCCAGATGCGGGCGTCGGTGAGGGCCTCGTGGTGGGCGAGGTAGCCAAGCGCCCTCGGAACGTGAAACGGCACGAGCAAGTCCTTCGTTGCGAGCCCCTCGGCCGCGGCGACGTGCCGCGCCCCGGACCGTGACAGGCAGTAGATGAAGCGCTGGTCGCCGAGCGGCCCGGTCGAGGGAAGGCGAAACCGAGTGACGAGCGCCAGGGTGGCAAGCTTGCGCAGCCGCCGCTGGGCGATCTTGAGGTGGCCGACGTGGAGGCGGCTTACCTGCGCGGCCGTGAGATACCGGAAGAGCCAGAGGTCCCGCAGGATGACGAGGTCCCGGGGCACCATCCTGTACCCCGGCGGGACCACCTGAGAAGAACGATCGTTTCCCATCTCAGCTGGATAGTCGGTTCTCCGTTGCAGGACGGGCGGTTTCCCCCGTGAAACGGCCTCCCGACTATCCGGGTGATGAGGAACGAACTCTCGACCGTGATCAAGAAGACCATCACCCAGCTCGGCGAAGGTCTGCTCGAGCGGGCGCTCGCCCGGGAGGGGGCCAAGGGGTGCGGGTCCATCCTGTGCACCGCTCCGGTGGACCTCGAACCGCCGTACGAGCCCTTCGATGCGACCGCTATCCTTGGGCCAAGGGAGCGTGCGTGGACCGAGCCGCCGGCCGGGGATGTCACCTGGACCACGAGCAAGGTCTTCGCGGCCCCGGAGGACATCCTCTCCCTCCCCTGGACCGAGACCCTCTTTCGGGCGTGGTCTCCGTTTGCCGGCCCATTCGCCTTCGAGCTGATCGGGACGCACGGTACCGTCGGCGTGCACATCGCCATTCCCAGGGCGCAGGACCCCGCCGTGCGCAGGGTCATGTCAGGATTGTTCCCCGGGCTCCGGCTGCAGGAGGTTGCGCGGCCGTTCAGTGGGCGGGACGCATCGCTTCCCCTGGCGGTCGAGGAGATCGTGCCGGTCCCGCCCTACCACCGCACCCTCTCGCTGATCGGCAAGGAAGGTGCGAGCCCGCTCGGCATCGCGTACCAGGCGCTGATGGGACTCGACGAGGGGGAACTTGGCGTCTACCAGGTGCTCTTCAAACCGACCGCCCCGGAGCACGAGTGGCACTTCAACATCCAGTGCCTCGTCGAGGGCGAACGCCGCGCGGCCGAGCTGCACTACCTCGGGGGTCTCTCTCCCGAGTTCTCCTACGACACGGAGCTGCCCTCGCGGCTGGACGCCTCCGCGAAGGAGAAGATCGCCAAAGACTGCGCGATGTACGCCGTCATCTGCCGGTACGCCGCCTGGGCTCCTCCCGAGCGGGCGGAGGCCTTCTTCGAGGTCATGCGGGGCGCCACCGGCGTGCTGCGGTTCGGCAACCACGCGTGGCGGCGGGTGACCAACGAGACGTTTCAGCGCTGTCTCGGGGCGGGCGACGTGCTCCGAATGGTCGTGCGCCGCCGGGCGCACCGGCCCGGTCTGGTCGCAACCTCGGAGGAGCTCGCGAGCTTCGTGCACCTGCCGAACGCCTGGGCGCTCGAGATGTTCGAAGGTGTCGAGCGGCGCGCAGGGCACGAATGGCGCGGCGAGGACAAGGGGGCGATCACCTCCGGCGACGTCGAGCTCGGGGTCAACCTCTACGCCGGACAGCGCGTGCCGGTGGTGGTGCCGTCCGAGCTGCGGCTGCACCACACCCGCGTGGTTGGCAAGACCGGCTATGGGAAGTCCTACCTGGTGCTCAACATGTTCCTCTCGGACGCGGCGTCGGGCCAGGGCGTCGGCCTCATCGATCCCCACGGCGACCTCTCGGACGAGGTGCTCGCACGCCTCCCCGAGGACCGTCTCGATGACCTCGTGTACGTGACCTTCACCGAACCCGGCCTCATGCCCCAATGGAACCCCTTTGGCGCCAAGGTCCCTCCAGGGAAGTTCGCCGACGACTTCACGCGGGCGCTCGTCACCTCAGGGGAATACCTCGGCCCCCAGATGGCACACGTCATTCGCAACGGGGCGTACACCGTGCACGTGTTGGGTGGCTGCCTGGACGACTTCACCGCGATGCTTCTGCGGACGGCGGAGGGTGAGGCTCTTATCCAGAGAGCCATGAAGGTCGTGGAAAACCCCGACGTCCGGCGCTTCTGGAGCCACGAGTTTCGCACCTACGGCAAGCAGCAGCTCCAGAGCACCCTCAACAAGCTGTCGCGGATGACGACGAACGATGCCGTCGGAGCGATGTTCCGTCAGAGGGAGAACGCCCTCGACCCGCGGGAGTGGATGGATCGGCGCAAGGTGGTCGTGATCAACCTCTCCTCGGGCATCCTCGGTCTCGAGCTCGGCAAGTTCATCGGCGGGCTGCTGTGCTCGCTCATCCACCGGGCGGCGGTCTCGCGCGCCGATCTCGAGGAGTCCGAGCGGGTGCCGTTCTTCCTCAACCTCGACGAGGTTCAAGATCTGCAGTCGGGCGCCCTGGCCGAGATGCTCTCGGAGGTCCGCAAGTACAAGCTGGGAGTCCTCCTCGCCCACCAGCACCTGGGGCAGCTCGATCCCTCGCTCGCCGAGGCCGTGGGCAACTGCTCCACGGCGATCGCCTTTCAGCCGGGCCCGGGCGACGGGCCGCAGCTCCGCCGAGCACTGCACGGCAAGGTCTCGGAGCAGGAGCTGTCCAACCTCACACGGCGGCAGGCCCTGGCCGCCGTCGGTAACCGCGTCGTGAGCCTGACCACGGTCACCTGCCCCTACCCGAGGCTGCGGGACGGGCGGGCCCTGGCGCGGCAGATCGCGGAGCGCACGTACATGCGGATCGGCGGGGAGGCCACGCCAGGACCAGCCCGAGTGGTCGCGCGAAGGGACCGGGTCTACGACCGGCTCGGAGACAAGGAGGACACACCATGAGCATCGACGTGGATCGCATCCTGAGGCTTCTGGACCAGTCGCGGATCAACCAGGACGTGCTGATGGCGCACGACGAGGCGCGCGAGACCTTCCGCTTGCGGACCATGCGGGCACGCGATGCGCGGGAGTTCAAGTGGATCGTGACCACCTACTACCAGCACCACGTCCGCCACGCCGGCCAGGGTACGGCGAGCGAGGAGGAGGCGTTCGGCGAGGCCAAGCGACTCCTCGACACCGTCTATACGAAGGACCCCTTTCAGGAGGGGTACAACGTCGCCCTCCGCATGGGCCTTGACGGTTCGCAGGGCGGGCTGCGTGACGTCATCAACCAGATCGCCGACACGCTCAAGGCTCGCCACCTGCAGAAGTACATGGACCATGTGTACTTCGATCACATCAATCCGCTCTCGAAGACGGAGAACATGGAGCTGTCGCGGGCGTTCTACCACCGCTTCGGGCCGGTGCTGCGGGAGTTCGGTTTCGAGGTGGACGAGATGACGTTCGCGTGGAACACCCGCGCGGCCCTGGAGTACCACCGGCAGGTCCTCGAGCACCTGTTCGGCATCGCCAAGAAGATCTAGGAGGCGACGATGGCTGACATCCAGGAGGTGCTGCACGCCCTCTCCCCGGAGGTGCTGCGGGGGCAGTTCCAGCTCCCGCATGCGGCGTGGCGGGAGGAGTACGTGGCGAGGTTCCTCGCGACCGAGTTGTACGAGGACATGGTCGATGAGCTCAGCCGCTTCGTCGCCCATGTGATGACCCGCTGGTTCGGCAACTGCGTGCAGTGGCCTGCCGACCGGGGGCGCTCGACCGCCGTGCGGCTGCTCAACGAGAAGCTCGGCGACGGACTGCATCCCAAGGCGGGAGAGTTCGCCGCGATGAAGATGTGCCGGCACGGGGACCGCGGCGGGATTCGCTACCTCCTGGATCTGATCTCGGAGACGCTGCTCCAGGAGAGTGTGAACCAGTACCTCGACTGCGTCGTGCTGCCGCGAATCTACCAGCTCCCGTTCGAGGAGAGCATGGAGCTCGCCCGCCGGTACCTTCAGATCTACGACGTGGTCCCGGGACTCGCGATGGAGAGTCCCTCTGGGATCGTGATGCGCTGGCGGCAGATCATCCACCAGCACGCCCGGCAGGTGCTAGCCGGCTGAGGGACGGACGGGACTGCGAGGTCGAGGGTGGTTCCCCGGAAGAGTTCCCCGATGGGACTAGGGATCGAAACCCAACATCATCCATTGAGGTGACTTCTACCGCTGCGGTGTGCACGACTTTCTTGCATCTTTCTTTCCATTGGATGCTTTGCGCCCCATTTGAACGGAGTTCCCTGTGAGCTGCGGGTGAAGATGGAATGGACACGTGCAGCTATTGATGTGCTGATGCTTGGTGTGGTGTGGGATGGTGTGCTCGCTTCGAGGTGTCGTCGGCTGGTATGCCATTTTGCTAGTTGGTCGTGATCGAGGTCGGTGATGGCACACCATCTGTCCTGGTGGAAATCGGGACTGGGTTGTTGGAATCTTCTCAGAGATCATCAAGACAGAAACATCCGAACCATGACACCAGTGCCTTGCAACAGCAAGCCAAGCTGGCTGTCTTGGTGCAGGTGAGGTGGCACTCTGGGCAATCGGCGGTCGTTGCAACAGTGTCAGTTGTCTTGGTTCAGCGCTCCGGTATAGCGGCGCCGGAATCAGGCGCCGGAGAAAGAAAAGGGGACGCTAGTCGTCCCCGAACAGGTCTTCGATGCCGAGCGGGCGCCGCTCGTGCGGGTTGTCGCAGGCTCGCAACTCGCCGAGCCGGAGGTCCCGGAAGTACGGGCGGCCGTGGACGTAGACCACGGTCAGGCACCGCGGGCTTTGCTCTGGCGTTGTCTCGATGTCGTTCGTGTGTTCCATGGGGTGTTCCTCCGGGGGCGGCGCCGCATTGTCGCGGCTCCCTCCCACCGGGGGCCTCTGGAGGGAGACCCCTCACGAAACCGACCGCCGAGCCCCAACAGGGGCGAGGGTCGGTTCGATGAATGGGGTCGACCGTCCCCCGGCGGTGGGAGGGAGCCGACATTGAGCGTCGCCGCCTGGAACACCCCCGACACACGACGGCGAGAGCGCCAGCGCGCAGAGCCGCGGCTGCCGTAGGTCAACAGGCCGCGGCTTGGTTGGGAGGCCGGGCCGCTGGAAGATAAGGGGCGCCGCTACTCGGTCCCCTCGATGAGGTCTCGCGTGGTCGCCAGTGCCCGCTGAAGGATGGTGATCGCGTGCTCCAGGTCTTGGCCTCGCAGGCGCCGGGTTGACTTCCAGGTGCCGTCGGGGAGTCGGAAGCGCCGCTCCAGGACTACGGTGGTGAACACGTGCCCGTAGGTGCCGTCGTTGACCCACAAGGCGGCTCGGAGGTCGCCTGCGCTGAAGCGATGCGCGGGCTGCCGCTTCGCCGGGTCCCGGATTGGCTGTGGCCAGGCTTGGGTTGTAAACTGCATTTTCGACACCTCCTTGAGCCCCTGTGTGGGGCTTCTCTTCACCCTGGAAGAGAAGCCCCGGAGTGACGGCGCGGCGGGTTCGGAGCGGAGCCCCGACCCCGCCCGCAGGCGGGGGAAAGCTCAATGAAGGGGTGGAACGATGAGTGAACCCCTCATGAGCTTTCAGGGGCGGAGCGGAGGTCGCCAGGGGCGTGCGGGGCGGGAACAGGTGTCGAGGGCGAGACGGAAAAGGGGGCCTCAGCCCCCTCTTCGTCCTCACCAAGCGTCTCAGGAGCGAGCACCATTCGCTCGTACGCCTTCTGCAAGGCCAGGATGGCCTTGGGAATGTCGTTGAGGCGCAAGCTGGCTGAGGAAGCCCACTCGCCGTCGCCTCGCTTGTAGCGCCGGTCCAGGGTCACCGTGTAGAAGACCCCGCCCTTCGGTGCGGGGTTGCGCCACACGGCAAGCTGCACCCCTCCGGCGGAGGTCTTCCACACCGGGGGCGCTCTCGCCTCGCTTTCGCTCGCTGGTTCTCTCTGGTTGTTCTGGTCTGTCTTTTCCATGGTCTACACCTCGTGGAGGCCCCGTGACGGGGCCTCGTTCCTGATGCGCGCGAATGAGGCCCCGTCGAGGGCGAGGCCGTTGGCCTCGTCGAGCAGGCCACCCACGATCTGCGCCCACGCTTCAAGCTCAGCGTCGGAGAAGACGAAGTTGGCGGGGTCGTCCTCGTCCATCTCGGCCTCGGTGAGGTCGGCGAGGTCACCCACGGGGTAGTTCTGCGGCCACGGCCGCAGTGCCTCGCACGGCGGGAAGGGGTCCCGCCGCGAGACGAGGCGCACCCACGGGGGCGCTGGCACCTCAAGCTCGATCTCGTCCACCCACCCGTCAAGCTCGATGGGCGGCTGCCGCGGGGAGGGCTCGTGCTCCTCCCAGAAGCTGTCGTAGCTGAACCGCTCGATCTGCGTCATGTCGATCACCTCGGAGCCCTTCGTGTGGGGGCTTCTCTTCACCCTGGAAGAGAAG
>JAKALX010000111.1 GCA_021823905.1 Chloroflexota bacterium
TCCGATCTAGCGGGCCGTGAAGAACCCGCCGACGACGTAGAGCACGGCGAGGAGCTTCAGGAGAGTGCGCGCCTTCTTCATCACGTAGCCAAGCAGGAAGAGCAGCGGCCCGCCGGCAACCATCGCGGCCGGCGCGAAGTGGCGCGGCTGGAGCGGGCGCCCCCGGCCGAACAGCGTGCCCTTCGCCGCGCCGTACTCCCAGTACTGCTTCGCCAGCGCCTGCAGCGTGCGGCGCGGGAAGTAGCTGCTGCGGATCGTGGGGACGAGGACGATGCGGCCGCCCGCTTCGATCAGCCGCGCGTTGTAGCTGTCCTCGTCGGCGCCGTCAACCGTCTCGTCGAAGCGGCCAACGACCTCCCAGACGCGGCGGTGGTAGCAGCCGAAGGGAACGGTGTCGACCTCCGCCTCCTCGGCGGCGTAGCGGAACCTGGCGTTGCCGACGCCGAAGGGCGACGACATTGCCGCCGCGATCGCTTTGCCGACGGAGCCCTCGCCGACGGTTTCGATCGGTCCGCCAACGCAGGCCGCGCCGGTGCGCTTCAGCGCCTCAACCGAGGCACGGACGAAATCGGGCCGGACACTGCTGTGGGCGCCGATGATGATCCAGCAGTCGCCGCGAGCGGCATCCATTCCGGCATTCAGGCCGCCGACGGTGATGCGCCTCGGGTTGTCGACGAGCTCGAGGCGAGCGAAGAGCGACTGGTAGTTGCGCACGAGCTGTCGGGTGGCGTCGGTGCTGCCGCCGTCGGCGACGACGACCTCTATCCCATCGGGCCCGTAGTCCTGCGCGGCGAGCGCATCGAGCAGCGAAACGATGTAGCGCTCTTCGTTGAGGCAGGGGATGACAACGGAGACGAGCGGACGCTCGGGGAGCGTGAGCGGCGAGTCGTCAAGGCGCTCAGAAGCAGGTGTCGTGGTCATGAGAACACGCTAGGGGTGAGGCGGAGGACGGTCAATGAGGGGGCACCATCCCCGTGCGCTGGCTCGACAGTGGAGGCTTGGTTAGAGTGCGAAGGGGCCCGGACTGTCGAAGCCGCCACGAACGACCATGTCATGGAACGCGTCGCACGCCCGTGCCGGGAAGCGGCCGACGAACGAGCCGGGAGGGGCTGCTAGATGGTGACTCCGCTGCGGGTCGCAGTCGCCGGTTTCGGCTACTGGGGACCAAACCTCGCGCGCAACGCCGCTAATCACCCCGGGATGGATCTCGTCGCGATTGTCGACGCGAACCCCAGGCGGCTCGCCGCGGCGAAGGCCGCGTACCCAATGGTGCGGCTGACAACGGACGCGCGCGACGTGCTGGCCAGCCCCGATGTGGATGCCGTGTTCGTCGCCACGCCGCCGGAAACGCATTGCGCCCTGGTGCTCGAAGCGCTGGAGCGCGGGAAGCACGTCCTCGTCGAGAAGCCGCTTGCCACGAGCTCGCACGACGCGGAGCGGATGGTGGCGGCGGCGGCACAGGCGGAGCGGGTGCTCTCGGTCGACCACACGTTCCTGTTCACGCCGGCGGTGCGGAAGATGCAGTCGTATTTCGCGGCGGGCGAAATGGGCGAGGTCTACTACTACGACTCGACCCGGATCAACCTGGGAATCTTCCAGAGCAACGCCAACGTCATCTGGGACCTTGCGCCGCACGACATCTCGATCATGCTCCACCTCCTCGGCGAGCCCGTGACATCGGTTTCCGCCTTTGGGGCGCGGCACGTGGACATGAAGAACGAGAACATCGCCTACCTGACGTTCCAGTTCGAGGGCTCGCTCCTCGCCCACCTGCACGTCAACTGGCTGGCGCCGACGAAGATCCGCCGCACGATCATCGGCGCGAGCCGGAAGATGCTCGTCTACGACGACATCGAGCCGGACGAAAAGCTGAAGGTTTACGACTGCGGTGCGCAGATCGCGACCGACGTCGAGGAGATGTACGGGCGGCTGGTGGAATACCGAACGGGGGACGTCGTCTCGCCGCGGCTCGACAAGACCGAGGCCCTTGCGGCCGAAATGGACCACTTCGTGAACGTCGTGCGGGGCGCCGAGCTGCCGATTTCCGACGGCGCATTCGGCCTCGAAGTCGTGCGGATCATCGACGCCGCGCAGCGGTCGCTGGCGAACGGCGGGATCCCCGAGCAGGTGCAACGATGAGCGTTCCGTTCGTCGACATGAAGCGGCTGCACGCCGCGACGCGGGACGAGGTTCTCGCGGCGTTCGCGCGGGTGCTCGACTCGGGTGGGTTCGTGCAGGGGCGCGAGGTCGAGGCGTTCGAAACCGAGTTCGCGCGCCAGTACGACGTTCCCCACGCGATCGCGGTGAGCAACGGCACGGCAGCGCTGCACCTCGCGCTGGAGGCGAACGGCGCCGGCGCCGGTGACGAAGTGATCACGGCCGCAAACACCTTCATCGCGACAGCCGAAGCGATCACCATGGCGCGGGCGACGCCCGTCTTCGCGGAGATCGAGGACGGCGGCTTCAACGTCGATCCGGAGGACGTCGAACGCCGTATTACGCCGCGGACGAAGGCGGTCATCCCCGTCCACCTGTACGGACAGGTGGCGCGGATGGACCGGCTCGCGGAGATCTGCCGGCGGCATGGCCTGGTCCTGATCGAAGACGCCTGCCAGGCGCACGGGGAGATGACCGACGGCCGCCGGGCCGGCACGCTGGGCAACGCCGGCTGCCTCAGCTTCTACCCAACGAAGAACGTCGGCACTATCGGCGAAGGCGGCATGGTCCTGACCTCCGACGCGGAAGTGGCACGGCGAATCCGGATGCTGCGGGATCACGGGCAGTCGGCGAAGCACGAGCACGTCGTCCCCGGATACAACTACCGGATGCCCGAGCTGCAGGCGGCGGCGCTGCGCGTCCTCGCTCCGCACCTCGACGAATGGAACGCGGCGCGGATCCGGGCGGTGGAGTGGTACCGGGAGGGCCTCGCCGGTGTGCCGGTGTCGCTGCCAGCGACGCCCGGCGATGGCAGCCACGTCTATCACCTCTTCGTGATCCGGACGACGAGACGGAACGAGCTGCAGGCGGCGCTCGCAGCCGAGGGCATCGGGACGGCGATTCACTATCCGACGCCGATCCATCTCCAGCCAGCGTACCGGGACGCGGCTCGCGGGCCGCTGCCGCGAACGGAGCAGGCCGTCTCCGAGATCCTCTCGCTGCCGTTCCACCCCGCGATCACGAGGGATGAAGTGGCGACCGTGTGCGAGGCGATCCGGCGATTCCACGCCGCCGCGGGGTAGCTTGAGTTAGCCCGGCTTTTCCCCGCGCAGCGCGGAGCGCAGCTTGCGGTTCAGCTCGGCGCCGAGCCGCTCGGGGTCGAAATCGCGGAGCACAGCCTCGCGGCCTTCGTCGTTGAGCCCGAGCTTGCCGGCTTCGTGGCGAGCGATGAGATCGCGCAGCGCGGTGGCAACCTGCTCATATCCGCGAGCCTCGATGGCGCCGGGCATCGGGAACGTCCAGATCACATGCCGGCCGCGCGACAGCGCTTCGACGGCCATAAACGACGTGCCGTCGTGATGCGTCAGGCGCAGGTAGACCGTCGTCTCGCGGTAGACGGCTTCCATATCGTCGACCCAGCCTCGCGCTTCGAGATTCGGCGACAGCGGCCGAGGGAGCGTCTCCGGCGGCGACGGAATGAGCAGAAAGCGAACACCGGGAAAGTCATCGACAAGATGGAAGATCGTTTCGGCGTCATAGTCCTCGCGATCGAGCGAATCAACGGGGAAATAGACGAGCACGCGAAATTCGGCGGGCAGCGGCGGTGGCTCATTCGGCGACAGTCCGGGCACGGGCATGGGCGCGTAGTCCGCTGTCACGCCCAACTCCCCGATTTCGCCGGTCAGCCAGGGCGCGTCGGCAAGGTGGACGGCGTGGTCGAGCAGGCGGCGCGACGCGTTGCCGGCACGGAACGCTTCGAGTGCGAACAGCACGTCGGTGCCGACCCAGTGAATGACGATCGGGCGGGGCGAGAGCCAGGCAAGGATGGCCTGGGGTGAGCGGCGGTCGATGCGGCTGCTGATCAGGTAGACCAGGTCCGCGCGGGCGAAGTCGGGAAGCAGCCGCGTCCAATGCCGCGGATTGCGGCCGGGATGCGGGTGATAGCGGGCACGCCAACCGCGCCGGTTGAGGTCGCTCTCCATGAGGCGGCCAAAATAAGGAAGTCCGAGGATCAGGACGCGTGGGCGCATTCGGCCTCCCGCCGGCGAAGAACGTCGAGCGCGACCCGCTCGACCCGTCCCGCCATCGCGTCGATGTCATGGTGCCGCTTGATCCAGTCGCGTCCCGCCTGGCCGAGCTCGTCGCGGAGTTCCGGGGCATCGATCAGGCGGATCACAGCGGCGGCGACCTCTTCGCCGGTCGTAGCCCGGACGAACGGCGGGGGCTCCGCGTACGCGCCGCCGAAGTTGAACTTATGGACGACGGGCCGCGCACAGGACATCGATTCGAGCTCGGCCATGCCGGCAGCTCCCAGGTTCATCTGCCCGATGACGACCGCATGGCGTCCGACGAGCGCCGGGAGATCGGCCCGGCGTTGAAACGGCAGCAGGGTCACGTTCGGCAGCGCGACGAAATCGGGCGTGTACTTCGCGCCGGCAATCGCGGTGACCTTGATGTCCGGGCGAGCGGTTGCGAGGCGGCGGCAGGCGTCGAGGATGACCGGCGCGCCCTTCAGGTCGTCGAGGGCGCAGCAGACATAGACGCCGCTGCCGGCGCTCGGGGGCATGGACGGCTCGAACGTGCGCCAGTCGATGGGATTTGGGAGGAACTCGGCATCGGGGCGAAAGCGAAGCGTGTGCGGAGCGAGATCGGGCGTCGCATAGAAGACGTGGCTCGCGCTCTTCAGCGCGCGCGAGGCCAGGGGTCGGGTGAAGGGCGTCAGTCCCCAGACATCCGAGCCGTGGCAGTGGAGCAGGAAGGGCCGCCGCGCGAGCACACCGAGCATGCCGAGGTAGGCGTAGTGAATGTGCAGGATGTCGAAATGCCCGGCGCGGAGGCCTCGCAGGAGCCTGGCCCATTCGTACACCCGAACCGGCGCGACGAACGGCTTCAGCGCGTTCGGCAGGTGGCCGCCGAAGAGACGCGGCTGGAAGAGGGCAACGTCGTGGCCACGAGCGCGGAGGCCGTTCGCCAGCTCGCTGGCGACAGAGGCGACGTCGTTGATCTCCGCGATTCGCATGCGCCGCGCCCCGAGTGAATTGCCGGCGCGGTGCGAGGGGACAACCAGCGGCGCCGGGACGCGGCTGATGATAGGGTCGGCCGTTCGAAGGGGTCAATGTGACGAGATTCACGATTGGCCGGCCAAGATGGGCCGGATTCTTTGGACGTTGATCCTCGAACGCCCGATACTGGACGGCGAAGGCCGTCTGCCCGCTGTGCGGCGCCCTTGCGACCCGCGGCCGCAAATGCCCACCGCCGGCTCGCGACCCGAACCCGAAAGGTCCTCGCTCTGAAGCCTCGCCTCGCCGGCCTCGTGACCTGTCCGATTGATCGCGGCCCGCTCGAACTGATCGAGTGGGAGACAATGCCGTCGCCCCTGGCGGACGCCGATCTGGTGCGCGTCCGGCGAATGGGCCTGCGGCCGGAGCAATTCGACCACGAGGTGTTGACGGGCCTGCTCGTCAACCGCAGGCGGAAGATCTTCTATCCGATCGCGGGCGGTGTGCCGCGGATGCTCGTCTTCCCGACGGGCGTTGTGCGCGAATTTTCCCGGCAACACCGGTCACGGCTTGACCGCGAAGTGGCCGGCTACAGCCCGCCGTCGGAGCGGGGGACGCCGGGCGAGGAAGCCGTCCTGCGCAGCTTCTCGAGCGAGTGGCTGCATTACGAATGGGACGAGCGCGCGTACTGGGGCCAGTCGGCCGAGGACCTGTTCAAGAGCATGCGCTTCGCACTCGACCTCGACCACAAGGACCTGCGCGCCCGGCTGGTTTGCGAAGTTGGGATCGGGGTTGGCGGGATTGCCGACTATGTGGTGCGCAGCACCGAGTGCGAGCTCGTTGGGATCGACCTCAGTCACGCGGTCGACGAGGCGTTCCGGCATTTCAGCGGCAACCCGTTCCTCCACGTGGTCCAGGCTTCCGCGTTCGCGCCTCCGCTGGGCGACGGGCAGTTCGACTACGTCTACAGCCAGGGTGTGCTGCACCACACGTACTCAACGCGGGCGGCGTTCAGGAGCGTCTCGCGCCTGGTGAAGCCAGGCGGCCGCCTCTACGTCTGGGTCTACAGCCGCTACGACGAGCAACGGACGCCACTGCGGCGGGTGCTTTACGCGGCGGAAGCGGTCTTGCGGCCAATCTACTCGCGGCTGCCGGACCCGCTGCAGACGATCGCCCTGGCGCCCTGGGCGCCGCTCTACATCCTCCACCAGCGGCTGGCGGCGCGGCACAACCCTCACTACACGACCTATTCGTGGCGCGAGGCGATGCACGCGGCGCGGGACCGCTGGACGCCACGTTATGTCCATCGACACACGAACGAACAGGTCCAGCGGTGGTTCAAGGCAGCCGGCTACGGCCAGCTCACGTCCATTGGCGATCGCGCCGCGCCGCAGTACGTGCCCGAAGCGCTGGTCACCTGCGTGGGAATCGAGGGCGTGCGCGAGGCAACCCCGGAAAGCTGAGCCTCGCCGTTAGCCGCCGCTCGCCGCCGCGGCGCTCGGCCACAGCCAGGGCAACCTCTTCGACCCGCGCAACCGCGAGCTCGAGCCGGTGGTAGCGGTGGACCCATGCCCGGCTTTCGGCCCCGAGCCGATCGCGCAGAGCCGGATCATCGATCAACTGAATAATCGCGGTCGCAATGTCGTAGCCGTCGACAGCGCGGAGGAACGGCGGCTCCTCGGGATAGACGTGCGCCTGGTTGAACCAGGTGACGACCGGCCGGGCACAGGCCATCGCCTCGAGCTCGGCCATGCCGGCGATACCCAGCCGCACCCAGCCGAGGACGACGGCATGCTGGCTGATGATTCGCGGAAGGTTCGCACGCGGCTGGCGCGGAAGCAGTGTGACGTTGCGGAGATCGGCGAACTCGGCCGTGTAGGGCCCGCCCGCGATCGCCGTCACGCGGACGCCGGGGCGCGCCTCGGCAAGGCGCTGGCAGGCGTTGTAGAGGCGCGCCGCGCCCTTGATCTCCGTGAGCGCACAGCAGATGAAGACGCCATCGCGTTCGGAGGACGGGGCCTCTGGTTGGAAGAGCTCCGTGTCGATCGGGTTCGGGAGAAACTCGCAGTCGTCCCGGTAGCGCTTCACGTAGGCGGCGAGATCCGGTGTGGAGTAAAAGACATGGCGGGCGTTGCGAATGGCGCGCCGGATGAGAGGGCGGGTGAACACCGTGGCGCCGCGGAGGTCGGTGCCGTGGCAATGCAGGATGTAGGGAAAGCGCCCGATGACGCCGATGTTGCCGAGATAGGCGTAGTGGATGTGCGCGAGATCGTAATCGCCGCCGTGCAGCGCGTGGATGAGGCTCATCCAGTCGGCCGCCCGCGCCGGGCCCACAACCGGCTTGACCAGCGGGTGGAGGCTGGCGCCCACCAGGTGCGGCTGAAGAAGATCGACGTCATGGCCGCGCGCACGCAGTCCGCGAGCAATCTCGGACGCTACGGAAGCCACGTCGTTGATCTCTGCAATCCGCATCCGGCCGCCCCTGCCAGGATGCGTCTCAGCCTAGCGAAATCAGTCCTGGGTGTTGTTGCGAATTTGCGAAAGCCATTCCACGGCATAGATCGCGATAAGGCCGAAGATGACGGTGACGGCGAGCACGATCGCCACGCGGCCCCGGTTCGACCCCGCCAAGCCACCCGACTGCGACAGGCTGGTCTCGACGGTGCTCTCGGCGCTGCCGACGACGGCGCGCACGTTCTGCACGCGGCCAGACGCTTCATGGCGCGCGTAACCGAGACCCCGCACTTCGTCGAGCTGACGAAGGAAGTCGGGATCGAGGCCGCCGTCGCTCATGGCCTGACGCTGCTGGCGGATCGCCGCGATCGACGCCTTGAGCGCGGTATTGGCGGCATTGAGCGCGGCCGCCGCGTCGGCGGGAGCGACCGACTGGTGGAGAACGGCGCCGGCAGCCGCGGCGGCCGCGGCCGGCGAGGCGGAGCCGAGCGTGTCGATCGTCGCCTGCACCTGGGCCTGCTGCGCCATGACCTGCGCTTCCTGCTTGCCGAGCTCATCCTGGAGGCCACCCGTGCGGTCCCATTTAGCCAGCTCATCGAGGGGCAGGTTCTTGGCGGCGGGCATCGCCTTCAGCTTCGCGTAGCTTTCCTGATAGAGCTTCTCGGCCAGGTCCGCCTCGTCCTGTTTCTTCTGAACGAAGCGCCTCCGGAAGAGGCCGTCCGGGTTCGTGTATTCGCGCGTGAACACGTCAACGAACGCCTGGCGGTCCTTCTCGGCCTGAGCCAGGTTGTCGTCCTTCACCGACACGGTGAGCACGCCATCAGAGACGCCGTCGCCAACGGCAACGGCCGTGAGGCTGATCGAGAAGCGCGCGTAGTCGAAGTTCTTGTCGCCGATCGCGTCACGGACTTCCTGCTTGAACCCGTTGTCGTGGGTCATCGCTTCGGCTTCGAATACGCGGAAGCCGCGGTCGCCGCCGGCGACGAAGTCGTGGACAACAGTTGAAAGCTGCATCGTGGCGACAGCGTTCGACTTGCCCGCCAGGCTCCCGAAGGCAAGCGCGATCAGGACGCCGAGGACAAAAAAGGGGATGAAGAGCCAGGCCCGCCGGCGCACGAGGTGAAGGTCGCGCTGCAATCCACTGGAGCGGGCGGTCATCGCCGGTTAGGGTATGGGTGGGCCGAAACCCGGTCAATTTGAGCGAGTCAAGAGAAACTGACGGGGACAGCGCGCCCATGCTCGAAATCGCCGCGATCGTCGCCGCCGAATGCGCGCTGTTGGTGGCCGTCGCGATCCTGCGCGAACCGAAGCTGCTGATTCTCGCGGTCGTCGTCGGGCTTCCGGTCGAATACTTCGGCACGCAAACCCTGAGCACGCTCGGCGAGAGCGGCGTGGCGGGCGCCATCCGCGCGCTGCTCAACCCCGGCAAGCTCGCCATGCTGGCCACCATCTGCGTGGTCGTCGTGCGCGAGCGGCACACGCCGGCGCGCCTGATCCCGAATTCGTCGGCCGTCCTGCCGATCCTGCTGCTGCTGACGCTGACGATCCTTGGGATAGCCTGGTCGGACTCGCTCAAGCCCTCGAACGCCGCGCTGATCCTGCCGATGTACATCGCCTTCGTCTTCACGGCGCCGACGCTGATCGAGGACCGGCGCGACGTGGAGCGGATCGTCGGGACATTTCTCGTGGTTTGCATCGGGTTGTCGCTCATCGCGATCGCCCAGCGGCTTTTCGGAATCTTCAACTGGCGGGCCGTCCTCATCCAGTCGGACGGCTATAGCTACCGTTCGAACGCGACGTTCGCCGACCCGAACCACCTCGCCCGCTACATGGCGCTCTGCATTTCGCTAGCGGTGGGACTGATCCTCGCGACGGGCCCGCGGCGGACGACGGTCTACCTGGCCGCGCCGCTCCTTGCGGTGACGGCACTCGGGATCCTTGTCACGGCCTCACGCTCGGGCTGGGCGATGGTGATCTTCTGCACGGCGATCGTCGTCTTCGCCGCGCCTATCGCCCGCTACACAAAAGTGAAGCTTGCGACGGCAGCGGGGACGGCGTTGGGGCTGCTGATCGTGCTCCTCCTGGTGCAAGGAGGCGAGAACGCCCAGCGCGTGGCGTCGCTCGCGAGCCCCGTCACGGCCCTCGGACAGCGCGACTTCCTGATCCGCGTCGGCTGGCAGGAGTTCATCGACAACCCGCTCATCGGCGTGCGCACGGGGAACTACCAGCAC